>WTGE01000233.1 GCA_011525445.1 Synechococcus sp. CO36386bin_37 | reverse complement strand
CATGATAAGATTGAATTAGTGCGTATTCCACTCTACGCATCAAAACGATGTTCATCGGAAGGGTTCCAACCGATGTGAATTCTCTCTGGAATTTCAATATCAGCTGAACAAGATAATCGCAAACGACCATGGGCAGAGTCCAGATAAAGAAGCTGAGAACTACCCAACCACTCCTTCGAAGACAATCTGCAAGGCAGACCATCACCAGAAAAACGAAGTGCTTCAGGCCGAATTGCACGCACAACACCATCCTGAGGTTCCAGGCAATTGATCTGAGGACGCCCGATGAATTGAGCAATAAACAAGCTCTCGGGGTGGTGATAGAGGTCTTCTGGAGTGGCCACCTGTTGAATCCGGCCCGAATGAAGAACGGCGATTCGGTCAGCAACTGCCATGGCCTCATGCTGATCATGGGTGACGTGAATGACAGGTTTATGTCGATCAAGAACCAACCTGCGCAGTTCAGGACGTAATTCTTCTCTCAGCTGAGCATCCAAGTTGCTCATCGGTTCATCCAGTAAATACACATCGGGATCACGCAAGAGAGCTCTTGCCAGTGCCACTCTTTGTCGTTGTCCACCTGACAACTGGCCCGGTAAAACCTCAGCACGATCCTTCAATTGAACAAGATCAAGAATTGAATCAATGCGATGACGACGATCCAGCGGACGCACTCCACGTACACGAAGACCGAGCTCCAGATTTTCCGCAACGCTCAAATGAGGAAGTAGAGCATAACTTTGGAAGACCATTCCAACAGCTCTTTCAGAAGCTTTTGCATGGGTCACATCAACATGGCCAAACAGTATCTTGCCTTCGCCAACTGGATCAAGACCAGCAATTAACCGCAAGGTAGTGCTTTTACCACAACCGCTAGGACCAACTAACGCAACACATTCTCCATCCTCCACATAGAGATTGAGATTCCTCACAATCCATTGTCGGCCAACTTTTCGACCTAAATCCTGAAGTTGAAGAGTCATCCTTTGACAGCTCCGCTGGTGAGGCCTGAAACAATTGGTTTTTGAAAAATCAAAACAATCAAGACAAGAGGAATCGATCCCAATACTGTTGCTGCAGCGTAGGCTCCATAGGGAACAGAAAAGACAGAAGAACCAGCAATTCTGGCCATCGCTACAGGCAACGTTAATTTGCTGGATTCACTAATCCAGGTTAAAGCGATGGGATACTCGTTCCACGAGAATAAAAAGACCAAAATTGCCGTACTGGCAGTGGCGGGGGCAATCAAGGGTATGAGCACCCACCGTAGACGCTGAAACAGATTCAGGCCTTCGAGAACGGCAGCATCTTCCAACTCAGGAGGAAGATCACTGAAAGCACTACTGAGTAAAAGAATGGCGAGTGGTTGTGTCAGCGCTGCATAGGGAAAACATAAAGCCAAAAGATGATTTCCTAAATTAAATTGCCTTGCCGTTTCAAGCAATGCAAGAAAGAGCAAGACATAAGGGAACAACGCAGCTCCAACGAGAGAGAAACGACTTAATAGTGAAAGTCTTCTAGGAATGCGGTTAAGAGCATAGGCAGCAGGCAAAGCAAGCAACAAACAGAGCACAGTGCTAAAAACACCTACGATTAAACTGTTGACCAAGTAACGCCAGAACGGAGGATTAGCAGTGAGAACGTTGCGATAATGCTCAAGAGTCCAACGGCTATCAACAACAGCAAAAGGTTGCACGAGAGCCTGATTACTGCTGAATGAGGTGTAGACCTGCCATAGCAAAGGACTCAGAGACCAAACCAATAGCAGTGCAACGAATAAACGCCTGTTCATGATTTAAGAACCTCGCGAGCACTGGAATGAGCAGGTATCAACAGAGTTAAAAGAATCCAAGCAAACACACAAATCAAACTGATAAGGATAAAACTAGCGATAATAATTGTTGAACTATAACCAAAGTCCAGAAATCGCAGCGCATTCCAATAAGCGTAGAGAGCGACACTTTCTGTACTACTCGCAGGTCCACCACCCGTCAGGATTTGAATGAGATCAAACACACCAAAAGCCTGGGCCAGACGGAACAAAAGAGCTAAGAGGATATAAGGACGAAGCAGGGGAAGAGTAATTCGGCGTAAACATACATTGGCATTCCCCCCTTCGAGAAATACGGCTTCATACAAGTCAGCAGGAATAGTTTGTAATCCAGCCAGAAGAATTAAGGCAACAAAAGGAGTGGTTTTCCAGACGTCGGCCCAGACAGTGGCAATCCAGGCAAGGTTCGGTTGTCCAAGAATATTGAGTGATCCAAGACCTATCAGCGATGTCAATCTGTCAACGGGTCCGTAAGGAGTATTGAAAATCCAGCGCCAACCCAATGCCATCACTGTGGTTGGTAATGCCCAGGGAATCAGCGCTAACGCTCTCACGACATCTCTGCCGCGCCAACGTTGATCCAAAAGCAACGCAATGACAAAAGCAAGAATTAACTCCAGACCAACAGAGACGCCAGCGAAGCGAAGGGTTTGACCTAAATCCTGCCAATAGCGTTGGTCTTGTGCCAGACGAAGCCAGTTGGCTCCATTATTGGGAATCGCAATAAGCCCGGTTACAACGGAATCGGCATGAAAACTCAACCACGCGTAACGGATC
>WTGE01000061.1 GCA_011525445.1 Synechococcus sp. CO36386bin_37 | reverse complement strand
TGCCCTCTCTCAATGGTGGACGGTTCTATAGAGATACTGCTGCTTACGGCCATTTTGGGCGCCCTGATCTGAATTTACCCTGGGAAAACGTCAGTGAAAAAGCGGCTGCCCTGAAGCAAGCAGAGGCGAATCGAATCCAAACAGGAAGCAGTCTCTGAACGGTGTCCCTGAAGAAGAACCCGCTAGTGCTCGGCATTGACCTCGGCACCAGCGGCGTCCGTGTTGCAGTTATTGATCGGACCTACAAGCTGCTTCAGGCTGAGAGCGCGCCCTATGAACGAGGGCTTACCGATCCCTATGACTGGCAAGACCGCTGTTCAGCTTTGATCGGAAAGCTGAGACCCGACTATCGCCATCGACTTCAGGCCATCGCGGTTGATGGCACATCAGGGACATTGCTGGCATGCACTCCGCAAGGTGTTCCTCTATCTGAGGCATTGCCCTATTCGTATGCATGCGCGGATCAATTGGATTCCCTTCGTGTCTTGATGCCGCAAGGTGGGCCAGCCTCCAGCACCAGCGGGAGCCTGGCTCGGGCACTTCACTTGATAAGGCACCACCATGCACCCCTGCTGCTCCGTCATCAGGCCGATTGGATCAGCGGATGGCTGCTTGAAGATTGGAGTTGCGGAGAAGAAGGCAACAACCTTCGATTGGGGTGGGACCTACGCCGAGGCGATTGGCCAGACAGTTTTTTGAACCAACCATGGCGGGAAGCTCTTCCCGAGATCAGGCCCAGTGGCTCCGAACTGGGGACTCTTTCTCCTCAACGCTCAAGAGATCTGGACCTACCTGAAGATGTCCTGATCGTGGCAGGGACAACGGACTCCAATGCGGCCGTTCTCACCGCCGACGCTGGCCATGACGAAGGCATCACAGTGCTGGGCAGCACCTTGGTGCTGAAACGATTCACGTCACGGCCCATTGATCCTGGACCCGGCACATCCACACATCGCGTGGGTGGGCGTTGGCTCAGCGGAGGCGCCTCCAATGCTGGCGCTGCGGTACTGCAACAGATTTTTCCCGGTGTCGATCTGGATGAACTGAGCCAGCAGATCGATCCCAACCAAAGCAGCGGTCTTGCGTTGCTGCCACTTACGGGACGCGGTGAGCGGTTCCCAGTTGACGACCCCCAATTGGAACCGGTGCTGTCGCCCCGGCCTGTGAGCGACGCTCTCTATCTGCATGCTCTTCTGGAAGGACTGACGCGCATCGAAGAGGCTGGATGGCAACGCCTGACAAGCCTGGGAGCTGATCCACCGAGCAGGATCGTGACCCTTGGTGGCGGGGCACGCAACCCACAATGGCGGCGGTTGCGCGAGCGCCAGTTGGGACTCCCGATCCGGAGCTGCACCACCCCTCCGGCGGCGGGTGTGGCCCGATTGGCATTAAAAGCCCTAAGAACCGAAGACAACACCAATCCTCTAGGAGAGAATTAAACGAGCATCGCCATACCCTTGCTGAACCGAATTCGTGACGGCCTCGCTATTGGCCTGTTCATCGTGCTTGCCGGATATGTGGGATTCAGCGGGTTTCGGCTCGCCCTTCTGCTTTGGCAACGCTTCAGCTGAACCCCTTATCCAACATCAACCTCACTGGTACCAATCATGACCGCCGATCCGCTAACCCCCGCTGTCAGCGAACGCATCTGTCGTCATATGAACGACGATCACGGCGATGCTGTCCTTCAATATGCCCTCCATTACGGAGGCGTCAAAACGGCGAAAACCGCCAAAATGACATCCGTTTGTGCTGATGCAATGAATCTTGAGGTTGACGGCAAACCGCTCAAGATCGCTTTTGACCACACTTTGACAGATAGTGAGGATGCTCACCGCACCATGGTGGCCATGTTGCGAGCCATGCCAACACATGGAAGCAGAGGGGAATCCTGAAAGCAGTTGTGCTGATGCCTTGCTGACTGCTCTTCATGAATGTCTTCATGACCTCTTCATTGCCCCCTCCTGCCCCATTTGCAGGAGGGAAGGCCAGATCCACGAACCCACCCAGCCCTGCCATCTGTGTTGTGAAGCATTAGGCCTCAGTGCAGAGGGAATTCGTGGGCTCACCCCCGTCCGCTACAGGGCTGCAGGGCTGTATCGAGGAAAATTGCGTTGTCTCATCCTTCGCCAACGGGTTCAACCCAACCCTTCGGTACTGAAGGCGATCACATTTGCGTTGAGAAGAAGCCTGCCGGCCAATGCTCTTCTCGTGCCGATCCCAAGCTGGAAAAGGAAGAGACGAGCCAATCCGCTACCAGACCTGGTTTGCCAAAGCCTGCAACGCAGTAGGCGCGGCCTGCTGAAACGGTGCCGGCCGACCGTGGGGCAACACCGGCTGAGTCGCAATCAGCGACGTCTCAACATGCGATCCTGCTTTGCGATCCATCCAGAAGCCCGTTTGCACTCGGTCATCGACTCGCCGATCTGGATCGTCGATGACATCCTCACGACGGGTGCAACAGCCCAGGAGGCCTTTGATCCTTTGAGGAGAGAGGGATTGGACGTTCGAGGATTGCTCTGCCTGGGGCGCACCCCGTGATTTAAGATTCCAGGGTCGTGAAAACGACGTGCCGGGATAGCTCAGTTGGTAGAGCAGGCGACTGAAAATCGCCGTGTCC
>WTGE01000274.1 GCA_011525445.1 Synechococcus sp. CO36386bin_37 | reverse complement strand
GTTAAATCTTCCGCACAGATTGAAATACGAATTATCAGACTAATTGCAATATTGATTTATCACTTTGGGACACGAGGCATGAAAAGCTATAAACTTCCCTTCGATCTGAGTCACGCTCAGATTGCCCTGTTGGTGGGCTGCACTCGATCAACAGTCACACGCCAATTTGGACTTTTCAGAGATCAGAATCTTATTTCGCCACTTCACCAGCGGGAAGGAATCAGCATCAGCGAAGAGCTGATTGAGAGTGAACTGAACTTTGTAGAACAATTACAAATGAACTAATTACGACCACAACGGCAATTCCCTCCCTTCCATTTTGAGCACTTTGATTTTTTACATCCTTTCTTCTTACTGAAAAGGAGCTTGATTGACAGGCGCTTGGCCTGCTTGTCGATCCCAAGGCTCTCTGCTGAAACCGGAAGCAGTGTCATCCAAAACGTGTTGAGATTGAATCTCATTATACATGGTCGAAAGCGCACATATCTGTCCATTTGACTTGACGAAACAGACAAAAAAGTTAATCTTAAAGATGATATATGAACGATTAGAGTGTTCAATATGACAACATCGCCATCCATCGCAGCTGATAGCGCAATCGGTCCCAACGGGCGGGCTTTGGCCGAATCGATGAATCCGGATTTGTGCCATGCCATCCAAGACCATATTTCCATTGAGAGGCATGCTTCAGTCACCTATTTAGCGATGTCGATCTGGTGCGCAGAGCGTGAACTCGCGGGCTTCTATCAATTTTTTGATGCTGAAGCCATAAGCGAGCAGGCCCATGCAGTCCGGTTTACCCAATACCTGATAGCGCGCAGTCAGAGCAATGCCTTGCAAGCACTCGATGCTCCGAAGCAGTCATGGGATCAACTGAGTGATTTGGTTCAAACGGCCTTTCAAATGGAAGCAGACACGACATCATCCATTCAAAGTGTCTACGCAATTGCTGAAAGAAACAGCGATACGAGAACAACAGTCTTTCTCGATCCCCTGATTGAGGCGCAAATTCAATCGGAAGACCAATATGCCTATTTACTGGGCCGCGTGAAATTCGCAAAATCAGATCCCACAGCACTTCTTGTCATCGATAATGAGTTAAGAGCAGGTCAAACGCAGCGAGCTTGATCTCAAGAACGCACGTTTGCTTTGCTCGTGCAGCAAACGTGAACTCAGATTGAGCTGTTCTGAGTTAAGATTTCCAGATAAATCATAGATTTCTTTCAGTCTTTTATGGGCAGATTCAGCCTCACCAGCAAGGCGGATTTTTAGGTGTGGATTGATTGATTTTAAAATCCGCTCGAACACAATTTTCTGATAATTGATTAAAGCGTCAACCTCCTGACTCAATGAAAGGACGAGGCATTCACTTGAATAATATGGCATTCGCAAAACTAAAAACCAAGCGGACTGGATTCAATTAAACGGGGGGAAAGTTTCATGGATGCTTCCCCGGAAGCAGTGATCAACATCTCCCCATTGCGAAGTTTAGAAATCAGGCGAGTTGAGGTCACGCGTGTGGAACCGATGAGTTCACCAATCCGGTCATGGGTGAGGCGAAAAGGCAGATTGCACCAATCACCACAGCGTTTACCGAGCCGATTCACCAGCAGGCTGAGAAGTGCATGAAGACGTTGCTCAGCTTGACCAAGGTGACGTATTCGCAGCAGCTGCAAAGTCCATTCATTCACAGAGTCATAGCCATTAGGAGAAGGCTCCAACGATTTGGTCTCAATTCTGAGGGGAGTCATGGCCTCAACGCAGATTCCATCACTGCACAGACAGTCGGTTCGAAGCTGATCGCCCGTTTGAAGAAAAGCAAGCGTCATGCCTTCTGTTTCCTCGCAAGGGCAATAAACCCTGGCAATACCCTCAAGGACATTGAGCTTCATGCACTCCGAGCGATCGTGAGTGTCAACAAGAACAGTTTGTCCCGTAGGAATTTTGATGGATGACGTGGGGTCGTCTGGCAGAAAGCGGAAGCTCACGAAGGGACTTAATCGCTAATGAGAATAGTTAGCAACATACACGAACTCACCCCTTTCTGCAATCGATTCTCAATAGCGATGTCTTATTGATGCCGCCCCTGTGCGATTTCGACGGCTGACGCACTTCCAGTGCTTATTGATCGATTGGATAACTGACCACCGCAGCAGGAATTGACCGTTGATCACTCCTCACAATGAAGAATGCGACTAAAACCTGCACTCCGAGAATAAGAAAAATCATTCTCAAAAAAAATGTTTTCACTAACACCACAACTCAAGATGACTTCAATACCTATTCTCAATGCCTGATGGGAACCCTGCATCAACAAAGATCATATATTACACTCCAATGTGTCATATGGGAGGTCAATTCGTGTAAGACGGAAGTCCAAATCGTTGATTTTTAATTGAATCGCTGCGCGGAACGTTTAAGTTTCATCCGACGCACAGCGTCTCGAACCTCATTTTTGGTGTGAGGACCGAAATGAAATTGTTTCAAAAACTGCTGGTGGCCCCAGCAGCCCTGGGCCTTCTGGCTCCTGTGGCTGCCAACGCCACCGAACTGAACATCAATGGTGTGTCTGAGTACACCTCCGCCACCTCTGCTGGCAACAGCCTCGAGCAGGTCACCA
>WTGE01000124.1 GCA_011525445.1 Synechococcus sp. CO36386bin_37 | reverse complement strand
TCGAGAAGGCCGAGAGAAAACACAACCAGGCTGGGGTGTTCATCGCCGTGGACCAGGTCTTGAGGTTGCGCAGCTTTGGCCAGCCATGGCGAATGAAGCAAACCCCCATAAACAGGCGCAGCAGCAACAGGGTTGCCTCGGTCAAGGTTGATGGACCAGAAGGAACGAGGAATTCAATAACGGTCAGATCCATCACAAAGCTTTCGATCTGCTTTCAACGTAAACATCAGCGTCCAACAGAGCCATAAACATCAGCAACCCTCAATCACAACGCGTTCTTTACCAGTGACCCATAAGTGGTTCAGAAATGAGCTCCGTTCATGAATCCAGCGAAGAGTCCTGGTATTCCCTTCTGGCATGTATGGACAGACCCTGAAGGCGTGAGCCATCAAAGCCGGCAGGAACTGAGTGATTTTGAGATGCAGGTCATCTCCGCAGGCAATACGCCGCAATGGCTATCGCCTCCATGCCATGGCGATATCACTGTGCTTTTTTCGGTCCTACCGGTTGGCTGGAGAGGTCCCTGGCACGAAAATCCGGCCCCCCAATGGGTCATTCCCATCAGCGGCGCTTGGGGAGTTGAAACCATGGATGGGACCAAGGTCGAGATGGGCGTTGGTGAGCTCTCATTCGGAGGCGATCAGAACACCAAAGCCAGGGATGGCAAATCAGGGCACGTCTCTTGGGTCGTAGGCAATGAACCCTGTCAGCTGATGATCGTGCAGCTCGGCAAGGAGATGGCCCGCCCCTCGCTGCCGGCAGAGCTGTGATGAATCGTCCCTCCAGGTGCACAGAAAGCTACGACTCTCGTTTTGATGGGCTTGTTTTGTTCAACGCCGAACTCGAATGCCTAGCCAACGGTTTTCGCTGGGTGGAAGGTCCCGTTTGGTTTGGGGATCACAACTGCTTTCTCTTTAACGACATACCCAACAACCGCACGCTTCGCTGGAGCGAACAACACGGCATCACCCCCTTCCTCAGTCCATCGGACTATGCCAACGGTCAGACCCGAGACCGGCAAGGACGATTGATTCAGTGCCATCACAACAGCCGCTGCCTAAGCCGGCGCGAGCTGGACGGGACGACCACCATTCTCGCGAGCCATGCTGGCGGCCATCGCCTCAACAGCCCGAATGACGTCGCAGTGAAGAGGGATGGATCAATCTGGTTTAGCGATCCTCTCTATGGACTTGTTAGCGATTACGAGGGAGGTCGCCAGCAATCGGAGCAGCCTCCAGCTCTGTATCGAATCGACCCCATCGATGGCAGCGTCAAAGCGATGGTTTCGGATTTTGACGGACCCAATGGGCTGGCATTCTCACCGGATGAAAAACTCCTCTACGTGGCGGAGTCAGGAGCACCAGGCGCGCGCGAACCCAAGCAATACATACGCGTGTTCAATGTCTCTGATGACGGCCTAACGCTCACTGGTGGAGAGGTCTTTCACAAAATCACTCCCGGCTGGGCTGACGGCTTTCGCGTGGATGAACACGGAAATCTCTGGTGTGGAGCAGCTGATGGAGTGCACTGCCTGGCCCCCGACGGCACATTAATTGGCAAGGTGCTAGTACCCAAGCAAGTCTCCAATCTTTGCTTTGGAGATCGGCACAACTGCAGGCTTTTCATGTGTGCCTCCGACTCGGTCTATGCCTTATTCACCAATACAAGGGGCTTGCCCACCACTGACATCTAAGACCATGAGCAGCCAACCTTTAGAAGACTTTTTGAAATGCGTCAAAACAAATCCAGAACTGCGTCAACGCTGCAGTGAGTGCCACTCACTCGATGAGGTCGCTGTCTTGGGACGCAGCCACGGCTTTGTGTTCAGCGGCATCGACATTGTTAAACATCAAGCTGAGGCCACGTTGCGGTTATCGGATCAGGAACTCGCACCCATTGCAGCGGGAGTGGAACTCGAGGGCCACCTCTGGCTGATGCGCATTGTCTGGGGTTGATGAAGCAGAGTCTTAGCCTCACGCTGGCTGATAGCGAAGTGATCGTTGCAGCCGCAGAACTCACCGCTGGCAGCAGTGATGCTTGTGTTTCCATTGCACTCATCGGAGGCGATGGACATCTACTGCTGCTGAAACGGCTTGATGGTGCCTCGGCAGCCAGCTGCGACGTAGCGATTGCCAAAGCGCGCATGGCAGCGCTCACAGCAAAGCCAACAGAAACACTGGAAACTGCGATCAACTCCAATCGCCCTGCCCTGCTGCAGTTATGCGAGGTGATGGGGCCATCGGCCGCCGCGATGACAGGCGGAGTCCCGCTGCTGATGGGCAATCAATGCCTGGGAGCCATTGGTGTTTCAGGCATGACCCCGGAGCAAGACTTAGCCATTGCAACCGCAGGAGCAGAAGCCTTTTGGAAGCTGCTGCCGTAAGCAACGCGGGAATCAACTCGCATCACCAACCAACAGCAGTCCATGCTGATCGGGGTCGCGAACAGTAAATCCATGGCTGGCGCCAAACAGCGATGGATCAAGAGCCACTAAAGGCGAGCAGTGGTTGTTGTGCCGGTGAGGCAGTAACTGCCCATGCAACGCCGAAAGATCCTTGGCTTTCAACAGCAGTTTGCGATCACAGAGATCACTCCACAGGGGCTGCTGACGATCGCGCCCCCC
>WTGE01000151.1 GCA_011525445.1 Synechococcus sp. CO36386bin_37 | reverse complement strand
TTAGTACACTCTAATGATTTTTTAGCTGCAAATTTGAATATATGAGTCCTGAAAACCGATTAATCACAATGAGCTTGCTTAATTACTGAACATTTTATAATCGCTTGCATGATCATATTTAATCTGAAAATCAGTGATTTTAGGCCTGACCAGCGGTTAAGTGCATTCAAAAACAATCTGGTCCTAAAATCTCAACAACAAACCGATCGTTAAACCCTTCCTTATCATCACTTCTGCAAAAAATCAACCATAAACTCAAGTATCGCCAAACGTATGTTCAGAATTACAGCAAAAGCGCATTTGGAAGGAGCTTGCATAGATGCATCAGCGTCTAACTGATAAACGTAGTGTAAATTTTACGTTTCCATCGTTCTGACATTATTCTGAGGATCGTCGCTCGCAAAACATTTTGTGAAGCATTGATATGTGTCCCGTCATCTCGCTGATCACCATTGAGACCGTTTTCTAGGTAGACCCCATCACAATGCAAACAGATGAGGCGTTGGGCACCGGACAAACAACAACATGGGTAAACCTCGCCCCTCTCCACGGGAGTTACCATCGCAGCCTTCAAGTCAGCCAAGGTTGATCAATGGTTTCAACGATGGATTCGCGATTCTCTTCTCAATGAAGAAAGCAATGCTGTTAAGGACCACAGCCCCTTACTCCACAACCTTGGTACTCGGAATAGCGCTGGCTGAATAGACCTTTCAATCGGATAAGTATTTCAACTCATCCGCTCATTGGATGGCTCAATTCAGATTTCGGCTAAGTTTTCCACACCCACGGCATCTAACCCATCGGCAACATAAGCCCAATTACCAATCCAAAAATCACGACGGGGCCTACCAACACCTAGTCATAACTTGCAACATCATCAGAACAGACACTTCGAGGTTTGTTAGTAACCCCATTGATCCTTTTGTGTAACTGGAAAATAATGCATATCAATGATCTCACCGGAGGCCTTTGGAGCCCAGGAACCATTGAGATACGAAAGGAACGACGTTTCAAACTTCGCTCACTGAGGGAACAGCACAAGACCACACAGAGCAAGCAGCTCTGTGGAAAAGGTGTGGAAAAGCAAGCCGTTTTTCGCTTCTGCTCTCGCAAAGCCCCCCGACGAAGTTGCAATCAAGCGCTGATCGATTGACTCACCCAAACCTAAGAGTCTCAACCGCAGCTACATAGAACCTCACAGAAGAAGATCAAGCCCGAAGGCATAAGGCAGCACAAATGACTGATTAGGTCTGATTTCCACCGAACATATCTTCGTATCCCTCATATGGATCGTATTCAGCCCAGCCAGGGCTGGCCTGATCCAGTAATCCATATTCTCCATCAATCATTTGTGTCCTTGTGTTGCCATAGGGGACGGTGTTGCAAGTCACACCACCACCGGTAATGGGTTGGCAGTTATCAAAACGAACCTGCGCATTCACAGAGTCTTCAAATGTAAAAAGAAGGGCTGGATAAATGAAGATCGTTAGCGCCGTACGCAATCCAAAACGATGAACGAGGTACATGACCCGATGAAAAGAGAATTCAGAATATTCTGACGAAAGCATGCTTCAAAATCCTTGACAGAGATTTTGCAAATCAGCAAGGAATGCAATGGCTTGGCTCCCACGTCCGGCTTTGAGTTGCACAAGAACGAGATCAGCCTGCAGACCTAACAGCATGGTTTGGCAGGGAAAACGATTTTTTGCCGCGGCACTACGCTGAAGCTCTTCAGCAAAACTCAAAGCGATCCGGCAACTCGCCTGATTACCGAATTGAAAGCAGTCCTGGGCGAGGGGAGTGAGGCGTTGAAGCGATGACGCAGAAACCTGATCCATGCAAAGGGCCGACAGCAACAACAGAAGGGCCCCAGAAATCCCTATCTCCTGAGAGGATACTGGAAATCTCACTTGGACTGGATGTACACCGACTGGACCGCTGTCTCTCTTCTTTTGTTCACCACTGTGCCATTGCTGGCTGTCGTGGTCACCGCGGCCTTCTTTATCTGGCAACAGAGGAAGAAGCAACTGCGTTAGGTGATCCAGGGAGTGTTGTGTCGTGCTGAAGATCAAGTGCTGAAAGCGATAGACATGATGCATGCTCTTCAGCCTGACCCATTGTTCCCTGACCAAGGCAATCGAGGCAAGTGCGAAAACGCTTGTCATTGATTCGTTGAATTCCACTTCCACCGCAGCTTCTGCAGAGCATGGTTTCTGCCGTCACATTTGACTAAAAGTTTGCTGCCTTTTCTTGAATGTGATCCCGAACATTTCCTGAAGAATCAGTGGTGACCAGAAGTCTTTTGATTTTGTACTGACGTGTTCTCAGTTCCTCCAACAACTCCTGTGAGGAGAGAGCACTGTTTGAAGGCACGAGATCAAGGTCTGATGCCAACCGACCCAGCACAGAGGCGGGAGGCGTTCCTCGGTCTCGCAAAGGCCCAACTCCCTGCACATGATTTCGTTTCGATAGTTTTCGGCCAGATGCATCACAGAGCAATGGCACATATCGATAACGAGGAGTTGGCATCCCAAAGCAGTGGATCACTGAACTCTGAGCTGCAAACACTTCAGCTAAGTCCTGACCACGAACAACCTCATTGATGCCAAAAACCAACTCATCAATTGCCGTA
>WTGE01000357.1 GCA_011525445.1 Synechococcus sp. CO36386bin_37 | reverse complement strand
CAGTCCATCGCGGCACCGCTAAACCAGGCCGTGGCTGTGGTATTCGGCTACGCCGCTTTGTCAATACCGCCCTTGCTCATCTTGAAGATCCAACTTCAGAGTCTCGATCAACGTCGTGTGCCGCCAGGTGGCTGGCTTCAGTGGGGCTTGATTCCATGGTGGACCGCTCTTCTTCAGGGCGGCCGCGCCTGGTTGATGGTGATGCCGCCCGTGGTTGCAACAGGTTGGCTGATGACCCACCTGATTGGGGATCAGGGAGGCAGCAACCCCCTGTTGGAGATGGTTCTGAATGGCAGGGACCCTATGGCTTTGCTGCTGCTTGCTCTAACAGCGGTCGTGCTGGCTCCACTGTTTGAAGAAACAGTGTTTCGTGGAGTGTTGCTGCCTGTTTTGGGCCGTTCTTTTGGACGAGGTTGGGGCGTGTTTGCCAGTGCGCTGGTGTTCGCAGTGGCACACCTCAGTATTGGTGAATTGCCCCCTTTATTCGTTCTTGGCCTGGGATTGGCGTTGCTGCGTTTGAGCAGTGGTCGTTTGCTGCCATGCGTGGTGATGCACGCTCTCTGGAACGGTGTCACCTTTTTCAATCTTGTTCTGCTCGGACGGTGAGTTAGTTCCTCTGCTGGTGAGTGTCGTTTTGGCCTTGCGGCCTAACCACACGGATGGTTCACTGACGCATAGTTCTGTTCAGCAGACGTGGTCGCGGTTCCCCACTCTCAACCCAATCCCCAGGAACGCGTCACAGCTGCTGGTGCCTTTGAACTCATTCAGGGTTCTCTTTCCGCTAAGCGTGTCGAACGTCGTAACCCTTTGCTCGCAGGGCTCCATCGTGCTGCAGATGGAGGTTTGGTGGGTGTATTTGCTGCTGTTTTGGTACTGAGTGGATTCACGCTTCACTGGCAATACCGTTGGACGTTGGCTTTTGAACGGCTTGAGGAAACACGGGATGTGGGGCATCGCCTCACAGAGTCCACAGCCATGCTGGAGCGATACCTTCTGGATCGAACCCGAACACCAAAGTCGCTGATTCCGACGACAGCCTCAAAATTGCTGTATCTCGAACGTCCGCGTGAAGAACAGCCGGTTGCCTCTAATGATCCTCTGGCCTTTATCAGCACTTTGATGGGCGGCTCCATCCACCACGGGTATTGAAAGCATGCCAGCCAATCGGCAAGGCTCAACTTCTGCGGCTCGACGCGAGAGACGAAGGGTTGTTCGTCTTGAGCCGATACCTGCCGGGCGCATGAAAGTTGTTTTCATTTTGCTCTGTGCCGGTTTACTCGGATTGATTGGGCGCATGGCATGGCTGCAGATTTTTCAGGCATCTGAGCTGGAGGCCCGTGCGCGAGTCGTTCAGACGCAACGCACCAAACCTCTCGGGAGCAGACGACCAATTGTTGACCGTAATGGCAGGCTCGTAGCGCTCGACGAAGAGCGCTATCGACTTTGGGCCCATCCCCGTTACTTCAATTTTCCTGGAGATGAGTTCAATCTGATTCGTGATCGCACCGAGGTTGCCGACCTTTTATCTCCAGTTTTGGCTCTTTCGTCTGCTGAGCTGAACCTGCGGATGGGAAACAGAGAGTCAGGGATCAAGCTGGTCGAGGGAGTTGACCCTGAAACAGCAACAAAGATCGCAGCTCTAGGAATTAGCGGCATTGATCTTGAGCCTTATCCCCATCGTGTTTATCCGCAGGGATCCTTGTTCGCCAATGTTGTGGGTTTCCTCAACCAGGAGCGCGAACCCCAGGCTGGTTTGGAGCAGAGTCGTGACGACGATCTGCAACGTCACGAACAGTCCAGGAGTCTGCGTCGAGGAGCTGATGGAACTCCGCTCCCAGATGATCTAGCTCCAGGGGTGTTTTTCGGCGACGACTTGAGATTGCAGCTCACTTTGGATGCTCGCTTGCAGGAGCTTGCAGCCAAGGCGCTAACTACTCAAGTGAAGACCTGGAAAGCGAAAAAAGGGGTGGCGATTGTGATGGATGTCACCAATGGAGAGTTGCTTGCATTGGCTTCAACGCCCACCTACGACGCCAATCGGTATTGGGACTTCAAGCCCGATCGCTTTCGGGAATGGTCGGTTCAAGATCTTTATGAACCCGGATCAACGTTTAAGCCAATCAACTTGGCAGTAGCTCTCCAGGAGGGTGTGATCAATCCCGGCGACACGATTTACGACAGTGGAAATTTAACGATTGGCGGTTGGCCGATTCGGAATCATGACCGCAAAGGAAATGGACTTGTCGATTACGCGACCGTTCTTCAGGTGTCCAGCAATGTCGCCATGGTTCAGGCGATGCGCAAACTTCCATCTGCCGATTACTGGGATTGGTTGAGTCGGTTGGGGCTTGATGCAAAGCCTGACACCGATCTTCCGGGTGCAGTGGCGGGTCAGCTAAAAACCAAGGAGCAATTCACATCTCAGCCGATCGAGCCAGCGACGGCCGCCTTTGGGCAAGGTTTTTCTCTGACTCCTCTCAAACTGGTTCAGCTCCATGCATTGATTGCGAACGGCGGCAGGCTTGTTAGCCCCCATATCACTCGCGGTTTAAGGGCAGAGCAGGCAGTGGCAGCGAGAGGCGATCGTATGGGGCAGCCTTTGCTACGTCCATAGGTGACACGCACTGTTCTGAACTGGAT
>WTGE01000294.1 GCA_011525445.1 Synechococcus sp. CO36386bin_37 | reverse complement strand
CTCGTGCCTCGGTCGGACGCGCTAAGGCGCGCCGGTTAACTTAGCGTTAGGCAGCACGTAGAGCCGAAAGGAAGTTAGGCCTCCACGCTAACTGCAATGACATTTCTGCCTCTAATCATCCACGTAGTCTTCAGTAGCTGCAACGAGCTTTTATGAGCTTGCTAGTTATCCAAAGGCAATAGAACCAGCTTGGAAGGATCAATATTGGCTCTTTCCTGATAACGCAAGCGCCACTCATGTAGACAAAGGCGACACTCCAGTTGCACAAGCTTGTAGCCAGTAAAACGAAATAACAGGGACGACCTGGTGATTGAAAATTTAAAACCATGGTCGGCAGGATTCACACCAGCTCCAACCATCACACCGTTCATTGTCCTGGGAGCTCAGCAGAGCGACTCGGCGCATCCACCCTGAAGAAGATTTGCCCTGATGACTGATGGCGTGGGTTGAACTTGAGAATCGTGAACCAAATCAAGGAACACCAGGCATACAAAAATAGACGCGACTGCAGTCAGCAACTCAGCGGCATTCACGCACCTCAAAGAAGACAATGAAGACACCAGATTTCGAGGCCAATCGTCTTTCAATCAACTGAAGAGTTCGTTGACCAAGCAGACCTGCAGAGGCGTCGAATCGGCCATGCCCTGCAACGGATGACACCAATCCCAGCCAGGGGATCCCCACCTAAAATTCTGGAACGCCAGCACCCTTATGACCACCATTGCCGCAGCACGCAAACGCCAGGGCGACATCTCCAATCGGTTGATCAGCGCAGCACTTGGTATCAAACCGCTCTGGTCGATCGCCAAATATCAGGCCCGGCGCATGATGATTCAGCGTGCTGAACGACTGGGTATTCCATGGACAAACAAAGTCAAGGAATATGAGCAACTTGACTGGTCTTTGCTGTGGAATGAACTGAACGATCCAGACCTTCAGTACCCCGCCAATTATCGCGCTTCTTTTCACGGCTACGACGCCGGCCACCTCTGCTGGCAAGCCGCCTACGAATTCGAGGTGGCCTCGAACGCGGTGCATTCGAGTCTGTTTCCAGAAGCAGGAGCAGCCAGCGATCAAGCCTTGAGGGTGGGCTATCACCAGGTGTTACGGGCTCAATTGAGCCAGCCACCTGAGACCATCCTCGACCTGCATTGCACGGTTGGTCTGAGTAGTTTTGCCCTGCAGGAATCCTTTCCGCAGGCAGCAATCACAGCGCTCGACTTTTCACCCCATTACTTAGCCGTGGCACGCCACGAAGCCGAGATTCGTCAGATCAATATCGATGCCTGGCGTCATGCACTTCCGGAGGCAACCGGTCTGGCCGACAGACAGTTTGATCTCATCTCCTCGTTCCTGCTTCTCCATGAGATGCCTCAAGACGCCACAAGACGCATCCTGCGAGAGGCCCGCCGGATCGTACGGCCAGGCGGATGCTTTGCGGTCATGGACATGAATCCCGATTGCGAGGCCTACCAGACCATGCCCAAAGCGCTCATGACCCTGCTGAAAAGCACAGAGCCCTTCATGGATCAGTATTTTTCACTGGATCTGGAGGCCGAACTCCGTCAAGCAGGCTTCGACACCATCACCATCACACCCTGCACCCCTCGTCACCGAGCCGTGCTGGCGACAGTAGCGATTTAAGGCTCAGGCCCTCCAGCTGCGCAAAACGCTGGCCTTAGCGAAACAACGACTCTGTGTTCATCCCACCGCTGCATTGAAGCTCTTGCTCAAGCGTCTCAACTGCGTGCCGATGTCGTTGAACTTGGCGATCTCCGCCTGCTGAATCGTCTTCAACAAAATGAATGCAACTTCTTGAAGCTACAAATTGAGCAAGTAACCAGAAAATTACTCGAGAGCGATAATAACAGCTAAAAAGGCAAATTAACTCGGGCTATCAAATACGATGCTTCTCTCTGTATTGGCCATCCGGTTATTTGCCCCGTTAGACGAAACAAACTCAAACTTGCCAACATCTCTCGCCATTCATGAAAACATTCATCCTCGCGATCTCTTTAGCACTTACGAGTACGTCAGTAGGCGCGCAAGGTTCGAATCCTTGCGGGCAGTACATGACCACGTACGACATTGAGCAATGCCTGGAAAAGACACTCAAAGCAAGAGACAACGAACTGAATTCGGCCTACCAACAGCTCATCAAGTCTTTCAGACCCCTGGGCTCCTACGACAAAACAAACTATCCCGCAGTCCGAAAGCATCTCATCGATGCACAACTGGCTTGGATCAAGTTCAGAGACAATGATTGCCGTGCAAAGTACACACTTTGGGAGGAAGGCACCATTCGCGGTATCAAGTCTCTCTCGTGCCGGATTGATCACACTGAGCTCCGAACCCAACAACTCAAAGCCTGGCGTCGTCCTTGAGCCTTATTCCAGAGTTATGAAGTGAATGGCCTGCGGCTGAACCACAGGTCTTCAGCCAAGATCCCAGCCGTGCCACTGCCTGTTGCTCAACGTTGCGAGCAACTTCACCATACGGATCAAAGTGAAACGTGTGAATGCAGAATGGCGAGCCGCAATTCCAGAACGGAAAGAGGATCAACTCATTCGACTTGAGTGATGCATCGGCTCCTCTCAAGCGCCGGATCCTGTTGGCGTATGGCATTGGTGATACCGGAACGGGGATG
>WTGE01000452.1 GCA_011525445.1 Synechococcus sp. CO36386bin_37 | reverse complement strand
GCAAAACCCTCGGCAACGTCCTGCGCCGTCTGCCCTACTGGCAGCAACTGATGGCTGAATACGAAGCCCGAGGCGAGTGGCTGCGGCCGTACTCACTGCGGGACACCTTCAGCGTGCGGGCTCACGGAATCGTGAAGGACGACACCATGATCGCCGCGGCCATGGGGCACACCGTGGAAGTGCATCACCGCAGCTATCGAACCTCGGAATGGCGAAGCGTTCGGAAAGCCTTCGCGGGGGCGAGCTGATGGGCTACTACTGCTACACCTACTTAAGGGCTGAGTCAGATAGTCGTGGTCCAGCTGGAAGTCCCTTTTACATAGGGGAAGGGACTGAGGGGACTAACAGAAAAGAAAGCCCAAGAGGTCTGCATCCCACCGGCCACCATCTGCACCAGGACAGGCAACGATCGCGGTTATGCGATCGCGTCCTGGAATCCAGAAGATTGATAACGATGCATCCTCATCCGGCAGGTCAACGTCAAGCTCAAGCAATGAAATCAGTGATTTGAATTGAAGGTATATCCCTTCCGTCAGGATGGCTTATAAGCTGTGAGCCTTGAAGATTGCCTGTCATAAACAAATGCCCTGCAGCAGCCGGGCTTGCCATAGACGTTCCATTCCAGGTCACCAACGAACCATCTATTCCCAGAGACGTTATGTCCACTCCTGGAGCGCTATGACTCACAGGCTGACCATAGTTCGAGAAGTAGGCTCGTTCGAGATTTTGATTATGTGCTGCAATTGTAAAAATACCGAGGCCAGGATCTCCGGAGCGTGCAGGCGATGTCTTGTCTGCCAGGTCAGCATCATTACCTGCAGCCAGAGCAAACAAAGCCCCAGTTTGTTCTGCCGCTGTCCTTACAGCACTATCGAGCAAAGTGCTTACACCTCCTCCTAAACTTAAATTAGCGACATCACCCGGCTTTGCATTTGCAGCAACATGGTTGACGCCTTCTAGTACTCCAGATATTGATCCTGATCCTCGCCTGTCCAGAACCTTCACTGAGACAACCGTCGCACCTGCAGCAATCCCAGCGATCCCATCATTGTCATTTATGGCTGCAGCCGTTCCCGCAACGTGTGTTCCATGTCCATTTTGATCACGCCATCCAACTCGGCGCTTACTACCCGTGAAGTCAATGCTTAGCGTTTCATCAATATTCAAGTCATCCGTATTTGAAGAGATGCCAGTATCAAGTATAAAAATCCTCCCCGAATTATTCGATGTATTCCATTTGGTCCCGTCTTCATTTGGCAGACTCAACCTAGGATTAATTGAATTATTCCAAACCTCAAATTGAGATGAGCTGCTTCCCCCTCCTCCGCCATCAGGGTCGTTCTTGTTAGGGCCTTTACCGGGCGGGGGGGCAGCAATTGAAATCGATCGATCTTCTTCTACAAGGAGATCATCCCTCCGAAACAACATTCTTTTACTGTGAGAATTGTCTGGAACACTGACTACCATCATCTGGATATTTTTTAGGACTTTTGCATCATGAGCAGGTATGCCCAAATCACTAAGGAGCTCAGCCGCCTTCAACGGAAAATCCCTGAAAGACACATGCTCAAGAGAAACAATGTATTTAGAACGTTTATCAACTGCTTTGGCATCCAGCCCCGTCACAAGATCCTTGCGTGACATTTTGGCTCTCCAAAAAAATTACTCCCACTTCCTCATAGCACACAAAGAACCATTTCGCTCGCGGAACAAGTGATCTACAGGGTGAGGAGAAGGCCAAAGCATTGGGTAGAAACCGCCGATGCGAGGGAGGCGTCCCGGCTACAGCTCTCGCCGATAACCGTCCTGGATCTCCTTTGACCCCGTGCGGGAGAACTGGGCCAGGTATCGCTTGAGGAGGAGCTTGTCCCCCCAGAGAACGGCCCCGGCCTGGGCGACATCGAAGAGGCAGCCGACATACGCCAGCGCCTCCGCCTTATCCATGCCCGCCAGAACAGGCGAGAGGCTGGCATCACTTTTGGCATCACCACGATTTTTGGGAAGTGGCGCAATGCCGTCTTCCCTATGATGAGCCTGAAGGCAATGATCCAGCGGAATGGACTGCATATTATTTGCGGCCCTCTAGATGGTGCGATTTGGTTGTCGAGAAGGCCGAGAAGCCATTAAAAGAAATCCCGTATGAGCCACCCTCCATTGACGTTATGGGGCAAAGATTCATGATTGGCGAATGGTGAAAGCTGCGGTCCTTGTTGGGCATTTAGATGGTCTAACCACCTGTTGCAAGCATTAGAGGCATGAGCAAGAAAACCAACAAACTGAAAAAGGCAAAAGATCTCTCTGGACTTGAATCAGCTCAGCGCAGACGATTCCTTCGTTCCGAAGAAGGCTCAGCAAATCAGGAGTCCAGCTCAGTCCTGCTGTGGCATAAGACCTACATCAAGAGGACTCGGCAGCGGTTTGGCCTAAGCAAGTACCAAATGCTTTGGCTCACCTTCGGCAAGGGCCTAGCAGTTGGATACGCCCTGGCGTTCCTTCTTCACCGTTGAGATGAAGAGGATGAGCTGGTCTCCTGAGGCTGGCTAATTGCGTGATGGCAGCCCCCTCTATCGGCGGGGCTGACTTCCAACAGCCGTTACCGAATCAAAGATGCGGGACTACGGAACCGCGAGGAGAAACTTGTTCGCCCC
>WTGE01000007.1 GCA_011525445.1 Synechococcus sp. CO36386bin_37 | reverse complement strand
CTGGGATTCCATACTCCACAGCATCGCGATAGGCCCTCTTTGCAATGGCAACTTTTTGATCAGCCGTTCGAGCCATTCCATCCTCATCGATCGTGCCAATCACAACTCCGGCGCCATAGCGTTTGGCCAGGTCGAGGACTTTGAAAAAGCGTTCGTCTCCGTCCTCGTAATTTGTTGAGTTGAGAATACATTTTCCACCGGCAACCTTTAGTCCAGCCTCCATTTTTTGCCATTCGGTTGAGTCCAGCATCAATGGCAAGTTCACATTGGTTACGATCCGATTAACAAGTTCTTGCATATCCTTCTCACCATCACGACCTACGTAGTCAACATTGACATCAAGGACGTGTGCATTTTCTTTGACTTGACCGCGAGCAACGGCGACCAGCCCGTCCCAGTCTTCATTGTTAAGTAATTCACGGACTTTTTTTGAACCGCTGGCATTCAACCGTTCGCCGATAATCAAGAACGAATTGTCTTGCAAATACGGAGTTGCTCCGTAAATCGACGCTGCTGCCGCTTCATAACTCAGAGCTTGTCTTTGATGATGGTGGGAGCGGACATTGCGTGGCGCCGCTTTGAGTTCTGATGAGATGTCTGAAAGAGCAGCAATATGAGCTGGTGTTGTTCCGCAGCATCCTCCGATGACTTGAACACCCAGATCCTCAACGAAGTGCATTAATTGCATCTTCAGTTCTATCGGTGTGAGCCTGTAGTGAGCCACACCTCCCACATTTTCAGGCAATCCTGCATTGGGAATGCAACTCACCACAAAAGGTGCGTGTTCCGTCAGATAGCGAATGTGCTCTTTCATCTGTTCCGGACCGGTCGCACAATTCAGTCCGAGAACATCAATAGGGAATGGCTCCAGGATGGCAACAACAGCTGCGATGTCGGACCCCACCAGCATGGTTCCCGTTGTTTCCATGGTCACTGACACCATCAAGGGTCGACGTTCACCACTGGTTTCAAACGCCTGTTCGATCCCCTGCAGAGCTGCCTTGATCTGCAGCACGTCCTGACAGGTTTCGATGATCAGCAGGTCAACGTCTCCGGCAATCAAACCCTCCGCTTGCTCCTGATAGGAGTCCCGCAATTGATCAAAACCGATGTGCCCAAGCGTTGGCAGTTTCGTGGTGGGCCCCATGGAGCCAGCTACGAACCGTGGTTTTGTTTCACTGCTGTATTCAAGGGCCACTTCCTTGGCAAGTTCTGCAGCTCGTTTGTTGAGTGCAAAGGCTTGATCCTCCAAGCCGTATTCGGCCAGGACGATGGAAGCCGCTCCGAAAGTATCGGTTTCGACGACATCACAACCGGCCTCCAGAAACTGTCGGTGCACCGCCTGCACGGCATCCGGTTTGGAGACAACAAGATTCTCGTTACACCCTTCCAGGGCTTCTCCACCAAAATCGTCGGCGGTGAGGTTCAGCTGCTGCAGCGAGGTTCCTGTGGCCCCATCAAAGACCAGGACAGGACGGGTTGGATCATGCAGACGAGTCAGAAAGCGTGAGGAGTTCAGGTTTGGTGTCTTCATGACAGCCTGCATCGCTCAGTTGCTTCTCAAAACATCCTATGAATTGCTCTTGAATCAAACGCAGTTTTCTCAAGCGTTCAGTTCAATCCTTTTGACCCAGTGTTGGAATTCCGGATCCTTGCCTTCGGTAATCGCGATCAGCCGTTGACGCAGTGCGTCCATCACAGGACGGTGGCTGGGTAGGACAGTGGTCTCGAGTTGACGGATGGGAGTGATCTTGGCTGCTGTGCCTGTGAGGAACACTTCATCTGCGATGCACAGTTCGGTTTTGTCAACGGGGCGTTCAATCACCTGAAGTCCCATGTGTTTGGCCAGTTCAATCACACTGGAACGTGTAATGCCTTCGAGAATGTCCTGATCCACTCCAGGGGTGATCAGGACACCATCGCGCACTAAAAAAAGATTCATTCCGCTCGCCTCGCTCACTTTTCCTCGCGTGTTCATCAGCAGAGCTTCATCAAAGCCACTGGTCACGGCTTCCGTTTTGGCTAATGAGCTGGTGATGTAAGCCCCACTGATTTTTCCGCGCAAGGGAAGCGAGCGATCTTCCTGTCGTGTCCAGCTGCTGATCCGGCAACTCACACCATCAGGGGAGAGGTAATCACCGAGTTCCAATCCATAAATCAGAAAATCGGTCTCGATGTTGTGCAGGCGCGGTGCAATTCCTAAATCACTGGTGTAAACGAAGGGCCGCAGATAGATGGGAGTTTTGGGCTGATTGGCTCTGAGCATCGCCACCAGAGCGTCCATGACCGTCTCTTCTGTGAGATCAGCCAGCAACAGCCTTGCGCTCTGGGCCAGTCGTCTGGCATGGCGATCCGGACGAAACAACAGCATGCCGCCAGGTTGTTCAGGATCCGGGATGGCGCGCATGCCGCCGAATGCACCGGTGCCGTAGTGAAGGGCATGGGTTGCGATCGACAGCTTGGCTTCGTCAAACGGGATGCAACGGCCCTCAAACCAGGCATAGGGAAGGAACTGATGCATCACGGACGACTCAATCCATCGATTTTCTCACCCGCCTTGCACCCGGGGTGGCATGCCATCAGACAAGAATGGAGGGATGCATCGACTCAGCCGTCTCCCGGGAGCCGAAAGCGACGCGGTGTTCACCGTTGTTGAGCAACCCCCTGCTCCTGTTCTCTTCCTGACCAGCGCTGCCACGGACATCAGCACCCTGTCAGCGTGCCTGAAGCAACCGGAGATGGGGCATTGGAAAGAGCAACTGCGGGCTCTTCCCCTTGATTGCCTCAGTCATCCTGCACAGATTGATCATTACCTGGCCACAACCGGTGAAGCTGCCCGGGTGCTTGTGGTTCGTTTGCTGGGTGGCCGTGGCCATTGGAGCTACGGGCTTGAGCAATGCAGGCGGTGGCAGGAATCGGGTCGTGATCGCACCTTGATGGTCCTGGCGGGGACGGCGGATCAGAACGACGCACTCCACCGGATTGGATCGATCTCTTCAGCGTTGTCCCAGCAACTCGCATTGCTGTTGCGCGAGGGGGGGATGACCAACATGAACAAAGTGTTGAAAGCGATCGATCCTTTTCTGATCAGCGCTCAGGAGCCTGACCTCCAGCCGGATGACGATGCTCTTCAGCCTGAATGCATGGCTGATCCCGCCCCCTTTGACTGGCGGGATGAACCCGGAGCCAGAGTCGGCGTCCTGCTGTATCGCGCCCACTTTCGCTCCACGGATTCGGATTGGTGCCAGCAACTGCTCGCAGCCCTGCGTTCCCGTGGACTGGTTCCGCGAGCTCTGTGGGTGAGCAGCCTTCGTGATCCTGTGATTCAGGAGGCGGTGCAACGCACCTTGCACCGTGAGTCGGTTCAGCTTGTTGTTTGCAGTACATCCTTTGCATCGGTTCAGTTCCAAGAGGCTGGGCTTGGGGCACCTCTCTGGGATGACCTGGACGTGCCGGTCTTGCAGTTGCTGTCCTCCGGACGCTCCAAACAAGCCTGGGAAGCCACCACCCAAGGTCTGGATCCGATCGATCTCTCCCTTCAGGTTGTGCTTCCTGAACTGGATGGGCGGATCACAACACGTATCGGCGCGTTCCGTGAGGTGCTGGAAGCGGAATCCAGTCTTTCCACAGCAGTGAAAGGATTCGTTCCGGCTGCGATCGGACTGAACTGGCTTGCTGATCTTGCTCTGGCATGGGTGGATTTACGTCAGACGCAACCGGTCCGTAAGCGGGTGGCACTGGTGCTGGCGAATTATCCCGTGCGCAACGGTCGTCTCGCCAATGGAGTGGGTCTGGATACACCTGCAAGCACCGTCAATATTTTTCAGTGGCTTGCGGAAGCTGGTCTTGACCTCGGTCCTGATCCCTGTCCTGATGACCCGCAGGCCCTCATCGACCAACTTCTGTCCGGGCGCAGCAATGATCCTGAGAGTTTTCATCTTGAACCTCTTGCTTACCTCCCTCTTCAGGACTACCTGAGCTGGTGGCAGGAACTCTCAACCGAGGCTCGCGATCGGATTGAACGTCGCTGGGGCTCACCGCAACAGGCCGTGGATCTGGAGGAAGGGGGCTTCGCTGTGCACGGACTGCTGCTGGGCAACGTCGCGCTTTTGATTCAACCCAGTCGTGGCTACGACCCCGATCAGATCAGCGATCTGCATTCCCCCGATCTTCCGCCTCCCCATCGCTACTTGGCGCAATATCTGTGGTTACAGCGGGTGCATCGGACCCAGCTGATGGTTCATGTGGGTAAACACGGCAGCGCGGAGTGGTTGCCGGGGAAGTCCGTCGGACTCAGTGATGCTTGTGCCCCAGGCCTGGCCCTTGCTCCGATCCCCCATCTTTATCCTTTCATCGTGAATGATCCAGGCGAGGGCTCCCAGGCCAAGCGTCGTGGCCATGCCGTGATCCTCGATCACCTCACTCCACCGTTGGGGCGTGCTGGATTGCATGGTTCGCTGCTGTCACTTGAGGCCTTGCTGGATGAATATTTCGAGGCAAGGCAAGTGGCGGCTGAACGCTGCGACGTGCTCGAGCAACAACTCAAGACGTTGTTGCATCGCCTGGATTGGCCCTCTGCTGCTGACACTTTGAACGAGCCGTGGGAACGCTGTCTCGATCAGGTTGAGACCTACCTGTGTGAATTGAAGGAGGCACAAATCAGAACCGGTCTGCACCGTCTCGGCAGTGAGCCGGAACCCAGCGTTCAAAGAGAACTGTTGTTAGCGATCGCTCGATCACCCTCGGCTGGTTATCAAGGTCTGACCCAGGCCATGGCCCGTGTGGTGGGTCTGGAGTGTGATCCCTGGACCGATGAGGATGGTGCTCCGCTCAGTGATCGAGACGCTCTCCTGCTCGAACAGCTGGGCTGCAGTCACCCGCGTCGCGTTTCAGCCGCTGTCAGCTGGCTTGATGATCAAGCTCTGCGCATGCTGGAGAGGCTCACAGGCCATTCCTCGGCTCCGCTCTGTGCCGCTCTGAACCAGTGGCTGCTGGAGGACACCGATCCTGTGCTGCTGCGCTTGCGCGATGCATTGCTTCCAAGACTGAAGGCCTGTGCAGCAAGTGAAAAAAAGGCTTTTCTTGCCGCTTTGCACGGTCGAAGAATCCCCAGTGGCCCCTCGGGTGCCCCGACACGCGGGCGGCCGGATGTGTTGCCGACCGGTCGCAATTTTTACTCCGTTGATCTGCGTGGACTGCCGACGGAGGCGGCCTGGGATCTGGGACGACGGAGCGCTGAGCAATTGTTGGATCTTTACCGGCTTGAACAGGGAGAGGATCTTCGTCATCTCGCCCTGTCGGTATGGGGCACGGCAACGATGCGCAATGGTGGCGAGGATATTGCCCAACTCCTGGCGCTGCTGGGGATTCGTCCTCTTTGGGATGGTCCGACACGACGCATGGTGGATCTGGAAGTCATCCCTCTCAGGCTGTTGGCGCGACCCAGGGTGGACGTGACCTTGCGGATGTCTGGACTGTTTCGAGACGCTTTCCCCCAGCTCGTGGGTTGGGTGGATCGGGCTCTGCAGCTCGTCGCCGGTCTGGATGAAACGGATCTCGATAATCCGCTCGCCGCGATCACCCGTCAGCACGGCCCCCAGTCCAGAATCTTTGGTTCGGCACCAGGTGCCTATGGCGCTGGACTGCAGGCCCTGATCGATTCCGGTCAATGGGACAGTCAGGCTGAACTCGGTGAGGCTTTTCTGGCTTGGAGTTCGTGGAGTTATGACGGCGATGGGAACGCCCGAGCCAATCGATCAGGTCTGGAAGATGCGCTGCGCCAGGTGCAGGTTGTGCTGCATAACCAGGACAACAGGGAGCACGATCTTCTGGATTCCGATGATTACTACCAGTTTCATGGAGGGATGACCGCTGCTGTGCGTCGCACGGGTGGAGCTTCCGTCCAGCCCTGGTTTGCTGATCATTCCCGCCAACAGCGTCTTCGGATTCATCCACTCAGCCGTGAAATCGACAAAGTGGTGAGGAGCAGGCTCTTGAACCCACGCTGGATCGAGGGCATGAAGGCGCATGGATACAAGGGCGCCTTTGAAATGGGTGCCAGCCTGGATTATCTGTTTGCCTACGATGCTTCCACAGGTGCTGTGCCGGATTGGTGCTACGGGGCCATCTGTGATGGGTGGCTCCTGGAATCCAATACACAGTCTTTCCTGAGTCGATCCAATCCTTGGGTGCTCAGGGATATGGCGGAACGCTTGCTGGAGGCAGCGAACAGGGGGCTATGGAAACAAGCCAGCAGCCACCAGCTTGAGCAGGTCAAAGGACTGGTTCTGGCGGCAGAGAAGGCCGTCGAACAAGGGGGACCTATTTATTGAGATCCCTGACCATATCCTTGAAGGGATCGATGGATCCAGGCTTACTGGAAGCAGTCTGAGACGAAGGCGAAACCTGCCTTGGTTGCGGTTCGGGCTTCAGCTCTTCCTTGCGAGCGACGGGGGCAGCATCAGGAGCCATTGGGGTATTGACCCCTGCAGAGCGCAGCGCATTGCCTCTCAGTTTCTGATTCAGCTGGTCTTGCGTCATCGTCTCGGCGAAGGTCTTTTTCACCGGCTTGGGAATTCCCGCAGAGTTCACAGAGGGGATGGCTGGCTCTTCATTGGGCTTCTGATCTCCTAATCCTTGGGATCGCGTCCCAACCTTGACGTCCATGGCATCAACCTTGGTGACCAACTCCTTGTTGCCGGGATTGTCAGCGGTACCTGGAAACGTGCGTCGAATGGTCTTGGCTTCACGCATGTAATCCACGTTTCCGTAGGACGAGGATGTATCGGAATCGAGAAAGAAGGCTTCTACTTTGGGCTTCACACGGTCTTTGGGAAGAACCTTGTTGCCATCGTCCTGAGAGCTCGTGTTCAGCAGACGATCCAAGAAGCCCATACCTATCTCCGGAAGTGTGTGTGAATTTAGCGGCCTTTCAGGTCAAACCCGTGAGTATCAGTGCCGCAAGTCCGTAAAAGGCCAAGGTTCTTCAACTGTTGATCAATGGATTCACAGATCATGGGCGTTGAAGCCCAGCGTTGCTGCATGTCGTAGTCATACCAGGCTTCACCTCCGTCAAACCCCAATTCAGCCGCCGCATCAATCAGTTCCGCGAACCCCAGTCTGTACCGTCCTGGATGGGCAAGGATGGCAAGGCCACCAGCATTGTGGATGGCATGGCAGACCTCTTTGGCCTTTAAAGGCGTACCCACTGCCGCATCACCGCTGGAGTAAGGCGCAAGAGCGCGATGTCCGGGAGTGAACCCGAGGGCCAGCACGTGGACCAGACAGCCGCGCAAGATGCAACTGATCTCCATACCACTCCAGAGAGTTGGCGGGGTTTCGCCTCGTTCACGGGCTCCTTTCAGCCAATCCAGCATCGGTAGGAATGACGCCACGGAATGGTGATCGGTCACGGCAATGTGGAGGAGCTGTTGAGCACTGGCCTGCTCAATCAGAGCGACTGGTTCCAGGCTTCCGTCACTGCAGACGGTGTGGCAGTGAAAATTCAACTGATCTGGACAACTCTCCGGCCCAACCGTTTCCAGGACAGCTCGCAATGGGTGCTGGTCATGCGTCACTGACGGACTCCTGAGCGAGTGCTTGCTCACGCAGACGACGCCAACGGGCATAAAACTGAATGGTTGCCGCCATGAACACCACCAGTCCAACCATTAACCAGGTTGCCGCGCCGGTTGGAAATTGATTTTTGAACACCACCAGCATCACCACCAGAACAAGCAGCAACGTGGGAAGTTCATTCAGAGCTCGTAGCTGGCGCCCGCTCCACTGGCAGGTTCCGGCCTGAAGTTGTCCCATGAGGCGATAGCAGAACACGTGGTAAGCAAGAAGCAAACCCACAAAAGCAAGTTTGGCGTGCATCCAGCCCTGCTGTAACCAGGAGGGCTGGGTGACCAACAAACCTGCAGCCATCGCCACCGTCAGAATCAGTCCAGGTGTCGTGATGATGTTGGCCAGTCGACGCTCCATCACGGCGTACTGGGTCTTGAAGGCTTCGCGAACGGGTGAAGGCTCATCTTCGGCCTCAACGTGATAGATGAACAGCCTGACGAGATAAAAAAGACCGGCGAACCAAACGACAACACCAACGATGTGAAGGGTCTTGAACCACAGGTAAGCCTCAGGTGGAAGCGTCAGTGTCATGTCGCATCAAGCTCCTATGGACAATAGAAACCAGCTAGCTGAGGGAGTCAAGAAACTGTTGCGCCTTGGTGTAATGCGAATCCAGAACGTCGGGAGCCATCCGATCAAGGTTTCGGGCCATCATTGCCAGTCTTGGCTGTGAACGAAAAAAATCTCCGTGACGGTGAATGAAACTCCAAAACAATCCATCCCAGATCCCGCACCAATCCCCGACTTTGTAGTCCGACATTTTGCGAACATAATTTGATCCAGATAAATAGGGTTTGCTTGTAAAAATTCCTCCGTCTGCAAACTGACTCATTCCATAGACATTGGGCACCATCACCCAGTCGTAGGCATCAACGAACAGTTCCATGAACCATTGATAAACTCGCGTTGGATGAAATCCACAGAGCAACATCATGTTTCCCAGAAGCATCAAGCGCTCGATGTGATGGCAATAGCCGGTCTCAATGGCACGTTTGATGGCATCATCGATGGGCGGGATTCCAGTTTTTCCTTGATAAAATGCTCTAGGAATGGGACGGTTTTCGAAGGACCAGAAATTACTGTTCCGCATCGCGACTCCATGGCGTTGATACATCGCTGCCATGAATTCACGCCACCCAATGATCTGTCGGATGAAACCTTCGAGTGAATTCAGTGGAATCTCTCCCGCATCTGCTGCCTCAAGCGTTTGATTCAGAACCTGATCAGGCGTTAACAAACCGATGTTGAGCATCGGCGTTAAGACGCTGTGCCACATCACCCGATGCCTGGAACTGATCGCATCCTCATAGGTTCCAAATCCCGCCAGCCGCTGTTCCAGGAAGGTGGTTAACCATCGCTGAGCTGAGTGATGGTCCGTTGGCAAAGCGATGGGGGGTTCATCTGGAACCGTGATCCCTTTCGGGAGTTTCTTGCGATTATCAGCATCAAAACTCCAGCGACCTCCCTCGGGTTGCCCTTGATCATCGATCAAAACGCCGAGGCGTTTGCGCTGCATTTGATAGAAACTGGCCATCGTGGGTCTGCGTCGACCCTGAAAGTGATCGTTCACCACCTCAGACGGTGTGAGCAACATCGGTGTGTTCAATACGTTCAGAACACAGCCGCGTTGTTGCAACGTGCGTTTCACTCTCTTCAGCAAGAGATCATCAACTGGATCAGCGATATAAAACGTGCGGTAACCGCCATTGATCAGTTGATCAAGCAGATCCTGGGTGTGTTGACCATCGTTGGGCACCAATCTGAGGACGGAATGACCTGCTGATTCGAGGCGATTTTGATAGGCCGCCATCGATTGCCGATGCAATTGATGTTTGTTTGGATGACTGGTGAGAGGCCAGATCGGATCGCCTCCCAGCACCAGGCCGTCTTCGATCAAAGCGATCGATCGATTGGCACGAATCCCGGGATGCTGTGCAAACAGCTGATGGGGAAAAACCAGCGTGATCTCCATGGGTCTCAACCGGCTTCGCCTGCGAGTCGACAGGCCCGTCTTCCAAGAGCTGTAGCCGGAATGCGATCCACCAGTCCTCCACGAGGACTGAGTTGTTGGTTGCGGCAGTCCATGACCACCCGTTCGCGATGCCCCTGTTGATCTTCAACCCGCATGCGCAGTTGCCAGTGATTCTTAGCGCTGCGGGTGATTTCGTCGGCGCAGACCACGCCAGTGCACAAACCAGGTGCCGCCAATGCTCGGATGGGTGCAGCACTCTCCAGGGCGATCACCAGACAAAGGTTGATCAGTGGGATGGCAGCTCGCAGGCACCATTTCATGCTGTTGGCTCGTCTGACATCGCCAGCTTGTTGTCTGCCACCGTGTTGTCTTCTGCGTCCTGTGGATGAAAATAGGCGCGGATCTGCTGCGCCAGCGCAAGCCCCACTCCTGGAGCTTGATGGAGTTGCTCAACACTGGCCATTTGAATGGCATCGATGGATTGAAAATGAGCGAGCAGATCTCTCACGCGTTTAGGCCCCAACCCAGGTATGTCGGAGAGCCGGGAACGTTTCATGCGTTGGCCGCGCTGCTGGCGATGGAAGGTCACCGCAAAGCGATGAGCTTCATCCCGCAAGCGCCGTAACAAGGCAACGCCGAGTTGGTCGGGTTCGCTTTCCAGAGGTTGTTTGGCTCCTGGCAGAAAAATCTCCTCCCTCTGTTTCGCCAGGGAACAAACCACGAGATCCTCATGAAGATCCAATTCGCGCAAAGCTTCCATCACCGCTGAAAGCTGACCTTTGCCGCCATCGATCATGACTACATCAGGCCAATCATGAAGGCCATCCATGTTCAGACTGCTGTTGGATTGACGTCTGATCTGAACCAGATCAGCTCCTTCCGCTTTCACGCGAGCCCACTTGCGAAAACGTCTGCGCATGATTTCGGCCATGGCCATGAAGTCATCGCTGTGGCCTGCCTGGATGCTGCTGCTCTGAATTTTGTATCGACGGTAATGCTGTTTCGCAGGCAGACCATCAATGAACACAACCTGGGAGGCGACCGCATCACTGCCCTGAATATGGCTGATGTCATAGCCCTCGATCCGTCTTGGAGGATTGGTCAACTCAAGAAGTTGAGCAAGGTCTTCTGTCGCTATGGCTTGCTGCTCCTGGCTCTGGCGCGCACGGCCCAACTCAAATTCAGCATTGCGCATCACGAGATCGATGAGATCTGCTTTCTGGCGCCGCTGGGGATGCAGCACCTGGACTTTGCGCTCCCGCTGTTCGCTTAACCATTCCGCAATCAGCTCCTGCTGGGGAAGCTGATGTTGCACCAACACTTCAGGGGGAATCTCCACGGCATCCACCTGGCTGTAGTGCTCCTCGATCACGCGTTGCAGGATCAGACCCGGTTGAAGATTGGATGCATCGGCGGCGAATCCAAGCCTTCCCACCAGTTTTCCCGCTCGCATCTGAAACAGTTGAATGGCAGCGACGCGGTCGTCTTGAGCGACGGCCAGAACATCCCGGCTGACTGACGCATCAGGAAGACTCATTTTCTGGTCCGCAGTTAATTGATCGATGCCTTGCAGTTGGTCGCGGATCCCAGCGGCTGATTCAAAATCAAGGCGCTCCGCGTAGCGTTCCATCTGTTGATTCAAAAGCTGCCTGAGTTCATCACTGCGGCCTTGAAAAACCATCGCCACTTTTCTCAGGATCTGGTGGTAATCCTCAGAACTGATTTTTTCCTGACAAACCCCGGGACATCGTCCAATTGAATAGTTCAGGCAGGTTCGGTCTGGATACAGTGGTCTTGGACGTTGGCGCAATGGAAACACTCTTTTGACGAGAAAGAGAGTTTTTCTCAATAGCCCGACATCAACGTAGGGTCCATAAAATCGATCCAGAGGACTTCGAAATCTGCGGCGTCTCGTGATGAAGATGCGAGGATAGGGTTCGCTCCAAGTGATACACAGATAGGGATATTTTTTATCATCTTTCAGCAGTACATTGAAATGGGGTTGCTGATTTTTGATCAGATTGGATTCCAACGCGAGCGCTTCAGCTTCGCTGTCCGTCACGATGAATTCAATCTCACAGATCTGACGCACCATCAGGCGGATACGTGGACTCAGGTCCTGTCGGCTGCGGAAATAACTGCGCACCCTGCTGCGCAAGGTTTTTGATTTCCCGACATACAGAAGGCGATCATCGCCATCACGCATCAAATAACAGCCCGGCTCTGTCGGGATCTCCTTCAGGCGCTGTTCCAAGCGCTCCGGTTGCTCAAGCAATGGACGCTGCATTCGCTGAATCTAGAGACCAAGCGCTGCATAGGATCGCTTCAATGCGACATGGCTCATGCGGGCTCTCTACCCGGGCAGTTTCGATCCGCTCACCTTTGGACATCTCGATCTGATCGAGCGTGGCTGTGCGCTGTTCGGAGAGGTTGTTGTGGCTGTTCTCCAGAACCCAGGGAAATCGCCTGCATTCAGCCTTGAGCAACGGCTGGATCAAATCACCCAGGCCACCTCTCATCTCGATGGGATCACGGTGACCAGTTTCGACGGCTTAACGGTGGATTGTGCTCGGAATCATCAGGCCCAGTTGATTCTGCGTGGCTTACGTGCGATGAGTGATTTCGAGTATGAACTTCAGATCGCTCATACCAATCGATCATTGGCTTCAGAGTTCGAGACTATTTTTTTAAGTACTGCAGCTCATTACAGCTTTTTGAGCAGTTCGGTTGTGAAGGAAGTGGCGCGATTCGGAGGACGTGTGGACCATATGGTCCCAGCAGTGGTGGCAGAAGACCTCAAGAGGTTCTTTAATTCGGCTTTGTAAGCCAGTTGCGATGAGCGAGATTCAGTTCTCTGTGCTCGATCAGCTCGACCAGCTCGAGGAGGTCGTTCTCGAAGGTAGCCGCATTCCCTTCAGTGGCGGTCGGTTGGTCAATGAGCAAGATGCCGTTGAGTTGATGGATGCTGTGCGAGCCGCACTGCCCGGACAGATCGCCCAGGCCGATCAATTGCTCCAAAAAAAAGAGGACTTCATCACTTCAGCCAAAGGTCAGGCTGAGGAGATCGTTCAAAAAGCAAGGTTGCAACGTGAACAACTGGTGAGTGCTGCTGCTGTCCGTCAGGAAGCTGAACGTCAAGTGAATGAGATGCGGGATCAGGTTCGCCAGCAATGCGAACAGCTTCTTCAGAGTTCTCGCCAGCAAGCTGCTGAGATGGAACACGAGATGCAGTCCAAGCAGGCTCAGTTGGAGCAGCAGTATTCCAGTCGTCGGCAACAGCTCGAACAGGAAGCACTTCAACGGCGTCAACAATTGGATCAGGAAGCTCTCGAGCTCAAGCGCCAGCTGTCGGAACACCACGAACGCAGCCGACAGCAGTCCGTGCAGGAACTGGAGCAGATCCGCAATGAAGGGGTGAAACTACAAAAAGAGGCTCAATCGGAAGCTGAGCGCATTCACCATGATGCACTTCAATTCCGTCAGCAGACGCAGCAGCAGTGCGAATCATTGATTCAGCGCACACGGCATGATGCGGCATCGGTTCAGGATGGGGCCAATCGTTACGCGGAACAAACGCTGGGTGAGCTTGAGCAGAGACTCAAGGAAATGGCTCAGGTGGTTCTGGCCGGCCGTCAGGAGCTTGTCAAAATTCAGATGATCCGCCCGGAACAACCGGAATCTGACAAGGACGTTTCTGACGTTCAGAGCCGGTCAGGGAAAGCTGTTTCGATGAGCAAAGCTCGCAGAGCCGCCTCCAGGCTCAGATCGATGAAGGGCACGGGCTGAGGTTGTACACCGTCCGCAAGATCTGGCCGATCGTTGCATTCGGTCGGCTGGCTCCGTTCGAAATCATGCTCACGTAACGGGGCCCATCCTTGGTCTGAAGAATTCCGGAAATCGAGCGAACTCCGCTGATGGTTCCAGTTTTTCCCCAGAACTTGCCTTGGATAGGCGATCCAATGAAGTAATGACGCAGTGTCCCCCGTTGACCTGCGATAGCCATGGAGGCCTGGTAATAGGCGGCATAGGGATGTTGGTCCATGCGCATCAGCAAAGCTGCGAGCGTCTGGCTCGACACACGGTTGTTGCGTGAAAGCCCACTACCATCAGCGATCCTCAGCCCCTTCACAGGAATCCCCTGTTGCTGCATCCACAGGTGGGCGGATGCCGAGGCTCCTCTCACATCCCACCGGTCGGCGGCTTGACGCATCAGAACTTCAGCGGTGAAGTTATGGCTCTCGGTGTTGGCCAGGCTGAGCAGGGCATGCATCGGTGCCGAGCTCTCTTCATGCAGAACGATCTGATCCTGAGATTGCTGGCGATGAACAGCGGACAGAGGCTGAGCCTGTTGTACCTGAATGGATCCTCCACGACGCTGGACCTCTTTCTTGAACAAGGTTTCGAGGCGTCGGTAGGGATCGCTGACGGCTCCACCCAAGGCATTGCTGGTCAGGGCTAACCGGGTGATGGGTGCCCCATAGGCATAGACCCGATCAGCAGGGTGCCAATCGCTTGGCCACCAGTTCTGGCGAGGTTCCTCCCGAACCATCAAACTCACCGGCCCCGAAGCTGTTCCTCTGGCTCCTCCCTGGCCGAGTGCCGCCATGGCGAAACGCTGGAGTCCGGCGATCCCCAGATCCGGATCGCCCTGTCCCTGCAGTTCCAGGGTTCCATTGGGAGTTTGAACCAACTGGGTCTTCAGTCGATAATCAGGGCCCAACCGGTCGAGGGCGAAGGCTGTACTGATCAGTTTCTGGTTCGATGCCGGGATACGGGCCACTGTGCCGTTCAGGTCTCCGAGGAGATCACCGTTGCTGTTCACAACGGAAACGCTCCAGGCGCGAGCAACAGGCGCGAGCAGGCGAGTAAGGGCTTGCTGCAGGGGAACACAGGAGCGTGTGTTCCCCTGCAGATCAGGAAGGGGCTGGTCGGAAGGTGGTGCCGGCAGAGTCAGCATCGGTGGTTCCGCTCGACCAGGCAGTGATGTCGAGGTGATGAGAGCCAGGATGCCAACGAATAATGCTCTTTTCATTGCACCTTCACCCCGCTGACCATGCCATTGATGCGGTAGAGCGAACCTTCGAGTTCGACGGGTGTGCCGACTTTCAACTTGGTTCCGGCGAGGACGACTCCGGAGTTAGACACCGTTGCATCGCCCTCAAGGACAAAGCGGGCGTTGAGTGAATTCTGACGTGCTCGATTGGGATCAGGTGCCGTGACGACCGATCCATCAGGTTGGACCGCTGTGAGAACTCGGCTGATGTCATCCACGCGAATCAACTTGACGCTCCCTGCGGGTTGATTGCGAATGATGATGCTTGTTCGCCCCGCGTTGAGTGCATCCTGAACCAAAGCATCGGGATCCGCTGCACTGACGTTGCGAACGTCGACCATGACACGCACGGATTTCATCGATCCGTTGGCTTTGGCCAGCGTGTTGCTGAGCTTTGGACTCCAGAGCACCCCCGCTACGGCCAGAAGCGCAACCAGCCCTGCGGCCGCATCAAGAGGTGAGAACCCTCGCAATCGGTTTCTTAGAGCCATGGTTGTTCCGATGACCCGGTCAGGGTAAAAGCCGTGTCCAGGAACATCAACCTTGCAGATCCTCGATAAAGCGATCCACTGCGCCTAACTGACGTTTAAGGCTGTCTTTGTCGCCATTGAGCGCCGTTGCAATCGCTTCGGCATCGGGTTTCGAAGGTGTGGTGCTGATGAAGCGATAACCATCGGGGTCAGCGCGAAATAGATGCCAGTTTTCCGGTTCGTTCTGAAGGAGAGCTCCCTCCGCCAGCGGCTCCAGATGAAAAGCAGAACGCCAGGTTGCGAGAAATCCCCTGCGTCGGCCCCTGGCGACGCTGCCAATGCCGACGCCGGCATCCTCCAGTTTTCCGTTGAGCAGAACCACGGGGCCCTCCCAGCCTGTGCAGATCGTTTCAACCTGGTCGTAATCACTGGGTTGAGCACCGATGGCCAAGAGGATGTGGCCTGCCCGGTCTGGATTGCTGCCAGGGATCAGATCCTTGAAGGCGAAGCAATCGGATGCCAGAGCCGGATCGTCTCGCTGAGCCAGAGCAGCTGATCCTGCATCAGGCCAGCCCAACACAAGGTCTATTCCCTCTTCTTTCAGGGCCTGGGCGAGGCGCAGAGCTGGCTTTAACAGCCTGAGCCCTTCGAAACGCCAGGTCACTGTCCAGCGACGGTGCTGACGATGATTCAGAGCCCGCTGGAGAGACTCGAGGGT
>WTGE01000011.1 GCA_011525445.1 Synechococcus sp. CO36386bin_37 | reverse complement strand
TTCGAGTCCTGCCCACGAAAGCGTGGTTGCTGAAAGATCAAGCATATTGACGAGATCATCTCGAACGGAGCTTGCAGGGACATGGGTGTCGGGCCCCGAAATGATGAACGGTACATGTAGACCACCTTCGGTCGGCATTTGCTTATGTCGGACGAGGTTATTTGCTCCATGGTCTGAGAAATAGACGACGATGGTATTCTCTCGAAGCCCTTGTTTTTCTAGGTCTGCAAGCACTCCACCGATGAAATCATCATCCTTGCGGATCGCGTCATAATGTTGCGCTACAACTTCGTGGTACAAGTCGTTTTGTGGATAATCTTTCGGGACGGTGACCGATGACGGGTCGGTTTTCCGATCGCTGGGAAAGGATTTGGTGTTGTTCTTGCCTCCCGAAGTTTGGATCTGTCCAAAAAATGGTTGGTTCTCCTTTACTTTCGCCCACGGGATATTTTGGCGTGAACTCTGCAGCAACGAGTAGGTTTCTTTTTCATCCCATACAAAGTTGTAGTCTGTCTTACCCGCATTAAAAGTGAAGTAACCTGCATCTTTAAGCAATCGCGGTAGTAGTTGGATATCACCCGGTAGCTCGAGTTTTGCAGGACCCCGAGATGAACGCTGCTCATGCGCGTTGATGCGAATTTGGTTTTGGCCTGCCATCAGAGCCGATCGGCAAGCTGAGCAGACAGGTGCAGGGACATATGCACGAGAGAATCGAATGCCCTGTTGTGCCAGAGAATCAATATGAGGCGTCTGACCTGAGTTTACAGGGTCGCCGTAACACCCCATCCAAGGAGATGTATCCTCCGCGAAAATCCATAGGATATTCGGTCGATTTTTCTCTTGCGCATCAGCTGTTGTGATCGCTTGGGAATAGCTCAGCAACAGAACGTTAGTGAATGCAATGAGTCGGAATGAGATTGCTATGTTTGTCCTCATTCGTTTTGACCACATGTTGGGTGTTTGTGTCATCAGTATTGTTATGTCGATGTATTGGATTGTTTTTATCGCTTCTGAATTAGAAGAGATGTGGATCAATTTTTAGATTGTTGCAGAACTCAATGTAATGAAGTTCATCAAGCTTACTACTGCTGCGGCTAGGTATTCAACGATGAGGATGCGAGAATTATCAATGTTGAATCAATAGATTCAGTGTTCTTGCGAACTTTACCAGTCCGTGTATCGAGTGAGAGCATAACACGCGAAAGCAAATGTGAAGTATCGATGGATCACTCAAGATTGTCACCGATATGGAGATTTCATTAGGTTCGGGTATTATCGGCAGATTCCGACATGTAGCTGTGGGAACGATTTTTGAACAACCCCCACTGGTTTTGCTCGGGTAGTTTCATCTCAGGATTTTTTACGCAATGACGTCGATGCAGCTGCGGTCATGTGATTAGCCCCGGTATACTACTAAACTTCTTCATGTGCGGTTGGCGCTAGCGAATGTTCTTCACGAATCGCCGGGCAGCTTGACGTCTTTTCTTGTTAGATAGTTAGATCTAACTTTGTTTTTTAATTCTGGTGTACGTCATGAAACTATTTAGACTCCTCGTTTTTCCTGTCCTTCTTTTTTTGAACACTCCCCTGCAGGTGTTATTTGTTGCGCAGGCTGACGAGTTAAGCAACAAGGTTAAGCAGTACGTTCCGGTGAAATTGACAACGGATATCAGTCAATTATCCAAAAATCAGAAAGAGATGTTGCCACTGCTGGTTCGCGCAGCCGAAATCATGGAACGATGTTTTTGGTACGAGTCTTATGGTGAACCTGAAAAACTACTGCAGCAGATCAAGAATCCTGACGCAAAAAAGTTCACGATGATTAACTACGGCCCGTGGGATCGACTCGATGGAAATCGACCGTTCTTGGAGAGCTTTGGAGCAAAGCCATTAGGTGCGAATTTCTATCCTGCAGATATGACTCGTGAGGAATTCGAGAATGCGAATCTGACTGGAAAAGCCGATTTATACACATTCTTGAGGCGTGACCCTGCCGGAGCGTTAAAGGTTGTACCATACCGTGAAGCGTTTAAGGAAGAGGTATCAGCTGCCTCGCAATTATTGCAACAGGCTGCTGACTTGGCAGAGGAACCTGGATTGCGTCGGTACCTTCGCTTGCGAGCAGACGCCTTGCTAACAGATGATTATCAGCCAAGTGATTTCGCTTGGCTGGACATGAAAAACAATACGATCGACGTTGTGATCGGACCAATTGAAACGTATGAGGATAAGCTATTTGGTTACAAGGCAGCTCATACGTGCTATATCTTGATTAAGGATAAAGCGTGGAGTCAGAGGTTAGCACGCTATTCCAAGTTCCTTCCCGAACTCCAGACTGCATTACCGGTTCCTGATGCGTATCGATCGGAAAAGCCAGGAACCGATACAGACCTCAATGCATATGATGTCATCTATTATTCAGGTGATTGCAATTCGGGATCCAAAACCATTGCAATTAATTTGCCCAATGATGAAGAGGTGCAATTGCAAAAGGGAACGAGGCGGTTGCAATTGAAAAATGCAATGGAGGCTAAGTTCGAGAAAATACTGCTGCCGATTGCAGATGAATTGATTGCAGAGGATCAGCGGAAGCACATCACATTTGATGCCTTCTTCAGTAATACCATGTTTCATGAAGTTGCGCATGGACTTGGCA
>WTGE01000430.1 GCA_011525445.1 Synechococcus sp. CO36386bin_37 | reverse complement strand
TATTATAACTCTCTCATAACTTTGAACCATACCACCCTACTGGATCGTTTGATTTAGGCGAATATTGTTGGCCCATCCATGTTCTCTTTGAATGAATAAAATAGATTCAATAATGTCATTAGAGACTGGAGATCATGATAATCATTAGCGTTAAAAAAATGGATTTTTGCTACGCCATTGATCGTGAGCATGCTGAAAGTAGTTGAGATTGATATAAATCATTTTCTGATCGGCGTATAGTTGCAAGAGTAAATTTGTATATTGCAAGTGGATCCAACCCCAAAATTACTTAAAAACAGATTAATATTTCAACATAAACATTGATAATTGATAGATCAGTTGCCAATAGTTACAACGGCTTCTTTATTTTTCCACCAAATCCAATCTCGAATCGGTGGGGTGTTGCGAAGTTGCTCGCGGCTTAAACCAAGCCTCAACTTTTGCGAGGCACCCTGAAGTACATCCAGCATTTCCTCACCATTGGTACAGCGTGCCAGCGCTTCATTGGTCCGTTTCGCTCCATCAAGGGCATTGACCAACAGTGAGACCCGGCGGGCGACTGGCAAGGAGCGAGGTTCCATAGTCAAATCTGATCATTCAGCAGCCTAAGCATTTAAACGTATTCCTTTCGTTCAATGAAAACGAATTAATGTCATGGAGGCAACTGATCCAAAACATGCCATCACTGAATCGCCATTGTTGGGTCATCGGTGACGTGCACGGATGCCTTCAATCCCTGACCCAACTTCTGGATGCCTTACCCAAGACGGATCATTTGGTGTTTTGTGGTGATGTGATCAACAAAGGGCCCGATACCGCCCCGACAATGGATCTGGTGTGGTCGCTTGTCAGCTCAGGGAAAGCAACCTGGCTGCTCGGCAATCATGAAATGGCACTACTCCACAGCCTGATCATCAGTCAGAACCACAACCAATCTCCCTGGCTCAAGCGTCTGAACCAACTTCCCTACGTCTTCACTGGTGATGGTTGGGTGGCAACCCACGCAGGATTTAACCGCAACGGCTTGCCTGATCTCACGATCAGGGAATGCTTCTGGGAGAACTACGACGGATCCCTGGGTGATGTGGTGATTGGCCATACTCCGAGGGCCGAAGTGGAACGATACGGTCGGATCGTGATGGTGGATACGGGTGCTGTCTATGGAGGAAAACTTTCGGCCTACTGCCCCGAGACAAGAGCTGTCGTGCAAGTGGAAGGATTCAAGGCAATACACCGTGGAGCGCAGGCCAAAGCTGTCGCAACCCTTCCGGTGGTGTCTTGTTAACGGTCTTCCGCAGCAATCGCGCCGAATTCCTTGCCACCCTCCTGGCACAGACGCTGACAATGGCGCCGCCAGATCCATTTGAAGAGCTGGAAATTGTTGTCAACACCTGGCCCACCAGCCGCTGGCTGGGTGAGCAGATCGCAACAAGCAATGGCATCAGTGCTCTCGTGCGTTTTCCCTTTCCAGGTTCGCGTTTAAGGCAACTTGTCCGCTGCATGTTGAATCTCGACCCAACATGTGAAGATCCCTGGCGCGCTGAACGCCTCGTTTGGTCAGTTCTGGAAGTCCTTCCAGAACTGCTCAACCATCCCACGGCTGACACCCTGAAACAGTGGTGGGACCAACATGACAGTGCTTCAGGGCAGATCAATCGTGATCAGTGGCAGCTGGCACGTTCTGTCGCCGATGCCATTGATGATTACGCCCTCTATCGACCACAGGAACTGAGACAGTGGATTGAGGGACAGGGTGACGCTGAACTGCCGAAACAATTGCAATGGCAACCCCGACTTGTACGTGCGCTAGCAGAACGTTTGCCCTGTGATCCTTTTGGTTTACAAGTTCAAAAAGCCATTCACTTGATACGCGAAGGTGCTGTTTCTTGTGAAGCGCTACCACAACGTTTGCGCCTCTTTGGCATCAGCAATCTCGCCCCAGTTCAGGTGGACCTTCTGCAGGGCTTATCAGGATTGATGGCCATTGAGCTGTATCTGCTCACACCATGCCCAGAGCTTTGGCAACGCTCCGAACTGAGGAGAAAAACCCTCGGGCAGGAGTGGAATGCGCCACCCGACGGTCCCTGGCTGTTGGAATCACCAAGGCTGGAGGCGATCCTGGGTCGGATGGGAGCTGAATTCCAATTGCTCCTTGAAGGTCATGGTGAATGCTGTCTTGGCGAATGGGATCAAGGGGATCTGTTCGCTTCACCGCTTCAGATTGCGGCAGGCCAACAACGCAAAGCGACGCTCCTTGAGCAAGTGCAGCAACAGCTGGTGGAAGGAAATGCACCTCCGCTCACTCCGGAGCTGCACGACTCATCATTGCGCTTCCTGGCCTGCGCCGGACCATGGCGCGAGGTTCAGCTTGTACGGGATCAGATCCTGCAATGGATGGCTGCAGATCCTTCGTTGGAACCACGGGATATCTTGATCATGACGCCGCACGTGGAGCGCTACGCCCCGCTGCTGACCTCCGCATTCGGCGATCACGAAGCCACGGGAGTATCGATTCCCTGGCGAGTCACCGACAGAAGCCAACAGAGCCGTCCAGGTCTCAGCAAGGGGTTGATGACCCTGCTGAAACTGGCCAGTGAACGTTTGACAGCCTCGGGTCTGGAGAGGCTTCTGGCGAATCCCGCACTACAGGAACTTCAAGGCATTACGGCAGCGGATTCCGTACAAATTACTCACTGCCTGCAGCGCACTGGCTTTCGTTGGGGTCTCGATGGCAAGGAACGGGGAGGCGATGACACCCACAGCCTGAACTGGTGTCTCGATCGCTGGCTGCTCGGACTGGTGCTGCCCGCCGATCCGGGTCTCGCTCCCGGAGATTGTGCCCCCTTCCAAGACGACCTCACGTTGCAACAGCTGGAACTGTGGTGGCCACTTCTGAATGAATTGGCACAGTGGATCAATCGTCTACGACAGCCACGCGCTCCTCGAGACTGGGCGACCCAGTTGAATCAACTTCTCCAATCGCTCTTCGGTGATGGAGGCGACTGGGCCTGGGAACAACAGGCGATCATCGAAGCACTTGACACCTTCCAGCAAAAGGCATCGGGCTGTGATCTTGAGCTGGACCTCGGCGTCGTCCTGAGCATGCTTGAGGAAGCCCTCTCAGCCGATAGCGGACGCTTCGGACATCGCAGTGGTGCTCTCACGATCAGTGCCTTGGAGCCAATGAGGGCCATCCCCCATCGACTGATCGTGTTGATGGGACTTGATTCAGGAGGATTTCCCCGAAGACGCGAACGACCAGGCTTTCATCTCCTGGAACAACAACGCCGACTTGGTGATCCATCCAGCACGAATCAGGACCGCTATGTGCTACTCGAAGCGTTGATGTCTGCGCGACAACATCTACTGATCAGTTGGAATGCCAGGGATGAACGCAAGGGTGAGGCGCTCCCCCCCTCGCCTCCAGTTCAACAATGGCTCTCCTTGCTGGAGGAACAACTCACCAGTGAACAGTTCGGTCGGATCGTTGTGGAGCAGCCCGCCCATCCGCTGGATCCTGGCAATTTTTTGATGAACAGCTCCGGCTCAGCCCTCAGTGCTGATCGTTATCTGTTGGAAGCCAGGCTCACCCTCAATGAACACCGCCATGCAGTCGTGCATCACTCCCTTGGGCTCGCCCATCCCTTGTGCTGGAAACCAGTTTCACCGAACAGTGATCTGGACTCCAACGCCATCAGCCGTTGGCTTGAAGCTCCCCAGCGCTTTTGGCTCGACGCACAGGGATTAGAAGCACGGGAGTGGTCGAATCCCGTGGAAGATCTCTCGGCAATGGATCTCGATGAACGAACATGTCAGTCCCTCCTGAACCAGCATTTCCTCAGGCAAGTCGATCGACTCGCCCATGATTCCAGCCAGCTTTGGCAGCATGTGCTTCCAGGAGAATGGGAGCTGCAACAACGAGGAAGGGGAATCCTTCCACCAGGGGCAGCAGCACGTCTGACAACGACGCGTCTGGAACAACGCTGGAAGAACCTGCAACAAATCCTTTTGCAATTTGGGCCTCTTCAGTGTGAATCCATCCAGACTCAAACCAATACACACACCGTTCTTAAAGCTGGTGACACAACAGTGTCAGTAAGCACGGGCCGGATCCAGGCCCGCACTGCTTTAAGTGGGTGGTTGAGCCACCTACTCCAGCAAGCAGCAGGAGTTCACCATCCCTCCGCCGTGGTTTGCCGTTGTGAAAGCAGCGGGAAAGCCGACCAATTTCAACTCGTCCTGCGCTGGCAACCCCTCCATCCTGAAACAGCACAAGAGCTTCTGTTTCAGCTCAATGCACTGGCAGTAGCCGGAGCTGAATCATGCTGGCCAATACCACCCGCGAGCGGATTGGCCAGAGCTCTAAGTTTCAGCAAAGGGATTGCACAAGCGAATCGAGCGTTTGAGAGCCGCTGGGAGGGAGGCTTCAGCGGAATGGGCGAACGGGAGCGTCCTGAAATGCAGCTTTGCTTCGGCGATCAATTCACGATGCAGCATTTTCTGAACAGTGAAGGCTTTGAACAAGCCTTTCACACGTTGTATGCACCGATGCTGGAAACGCAACAGCAATGAAGTACAGCAACGATCAGGTGAGGACCAGTAACCGTTTTCAAGCGAATCACTACCCACTTGATGCAGGAGTCCGACTCCTGGAGGCGAGTGCAGGAACTGGCAAAACATTTGCACTTGCCCATTTGGTGCTGCGACTGGTCGCAGAGCGCAAGCTCAACCTGCAAGAGCTCTTAGTCGTCACCTTTACAGAAGCTGCAGCAGCAGAGTTGCGGGATCGCATTGGATGTCGACTCAACGAAGCCTTAAAAGCACTGCTTCAATACCAAGCCAATGGCATCAGTTCGTCCGTTAATAACGAATCTATCGATTCCATCCTGGCGGAGTGGATCGAAATCAACGGTAACGACCCCCAAACCCGCCGAACACTGGCCAGTCAGCTGCTAGTAGCACTTGAGGGACTTGAACGCGCCGACATCACCACAATCCATGGTTTCTGTCGACGAAGCCTTCGCCGACAGGCTCTGCAAAACGGCACTGCAATGGAGGTGTCACTTGACGACGACAGCCAGAAACTTGTTCAAGAGGTGGCTTATGACTACTGGGAACACCAAATTCTGACCCTGCACGCCGAAGACGTATCAGGGTTGATGCAAGCTGGCCTCTCGGCTGATCAGCTCAGCAAAGCACTCAGTCAATTGGATGGCGATTGCGCTGTCCGGATCATGCAAGGTGATGGATCTATCGACCCAAGTGTCCCTCTCATCGAGGCCTTCCCGCAGTGGCTCATGGAGAGCTGGAACGACTTTAAAAAGCAATGGAACCTGGACGGAAAGGCCCTGGAAACGGCATTTCGCCATTGCTCGACGGATTGGCGTAGCCGAGGTCAAAACGAAACAAAGCCTTACTCACCAAAGCCCAAAAAAGATCGTGCTGGCGAAATCAGCAACTGGATTCAACGTCAAAACAACAAAGACCGATCAGAGATCCATTACGCAACCGTGCGCCAACAAAAACTCCTGGGTGATTATTTTCATCCCGGAGCGTTCAGCAAAGCAGCCCGACGCTGTGGTGAAAACGAACCGAGCCTTCCCCTACCCAAGTTGCAAACAACAATCGCAACGTTGTGGGACGGGCCTGCGGAACGGGTGTGGCGCCATGCTCTGAATAATGGCTTACGCACTCTGGCCAACCGACGTGCTCAGCGTGGAGTCATGAGCTTCTCTGGTTTGCTTGATGCACTCGATCCCAGAGACAATGACGCGGATACGCAACGCTGGCTAGCCCCGATACAAGAGCGGTACCGCGTCGCTCTAATTGACGAATTTCAGGACACCGATCCTTTGCAATGGAGACTCCTCCAGGCCTGTTTCTCCACACCTCACCATCTCCTACTGATGGTGGGTGATCCCAAGCAAGCGATCTATCGTTTTCGCGGAGGGGATCTCAACACCTACAAGCAGGCACGCCAAGTTGTTGATCAAACCGACAATCTGTTGGACAACTGGCGTACAACCTCTCCACTCATGGAGGCATTAAACCAATTAATGGCTCCTGGTTTGACCCGATCGAGTCTTGAGGTTCAACCCGTCACACCCTGTGCCAAGTCCCAGCCCCTGAATCTTCCAGAGGAAGAATGCTCACTGCAGCTCATCGAACTCCAGAGCAATGCTTCCGATGATCGGCCCACCCGGACTGCTCTTGAATCGTTCATCCCCCATTGGGTTGGCTGCCACGCCCTTCACTTGCTGAAAAGCGATCCATCCCTGAACCCATCCGATCTTTGCGTTCTGGTGAGCCGGCATCGACAGGCTGAGGCCGTGCGTGAACAGCTCGCACGGAGAGGACTACCCAGTCGGCTGATCAGTCATGGAGATGTGTTCAACACCACTGGTGCCTCTGCACTTCAACATCTACTCGATGCCCTTGCCCAGCCGGCAGACGGTAGATGCCTGCGCCGCCTCGCCTGTTCAGCCTTGGTCCAGTGGTCGAGTCAAGACCTGAAAGCGGCTGAAACCAATGGAGATCTCGACCAATTAGCCGGACAACTCAGAACATTGCGAAACGAGGCCCCTGGTCTTGGCTTGCTCGGTTGTTTGTCCCAACTTTTGCAAGGACGGACACTCGCTGATCTCTCAAGCCGCGGTCGCCTCCTTGGCGACATTCAACAATGCGCACGATTGGTCCAGGACACCATGCATGGGCAAGGCCTTGACCTGGGCAGTGCTGCCGATTGGCTCCGACGACAGCGGTTGCAGCCCCTGGAACCCACTCCTGAAATCAGACAACCGCACAGCGCCTTGGCGGAACAGGCAGTGGCTGTTGTCACCGTGCACCGAAGCAAAGGTCTGCAGTATCCCGTTGTGATTTGTCCTTACCTATGGCAAGCACCAGCCGATGACAGAGGTCCTCTCTGGAGAGTGTCTTCAGAGGATCCCCAGGGCACATGGCAAGTTGCACTCAACCGTGATTGGGGCAGCGGACGACGGGCGGCCGAACTGAATCATGCGGATAACGCTGCGGAAGCAGAGCGGCTTGCCTACGTGGCCCTCACACGAGCCGAACGTCATCTCGTGGTGTTCTGGGCTGCGGCTGTCGGTCAAGAGGCGAATCCTTTAAGCACATGGGTTCAGGCGCTGGCCACGCTCTCCACACCGCTGATCAGTCGTCATGCCCCCCCCAAAACCAACGACATGATGTTCCGGCAGCCGATCCCCAGCCAAGGAATCCTGCATTTGTCGCCGGTTCCTCGCCGTCCGCTGGACCGCAGCTGGGGACGAACCAGTTATTCCGCCTGGACCTCGTCTCAACCCTCTCATCCAAGATCAGCTCCTGTGGATCCTCGCAGCCTTGAGGAGGGGCGTGACATCGATGCCGTTGCGGCTAGCGAGTCCCAGGCAAAACATCATGATGCAGCCGAGCGGAATGGGCCCCTTGCAGCATTCCCGAAAGGTCCGGGAGCAGGCGATTGTCTCCACCGGATCCTGGAGCGGTTGACCTTTGAAGCTCCTTTGGAGCAAACCACCAATCAGGTTGTGGTGGATGAAGAGCTGACTCGAGCCGGAATCGACCTCAAACACAGCAATGCGGTGTTCTCAGCCCTTGAAACATTGCTGACATCGCGGCTGGGCGGACCTCTGAAGAACTTGAGACTTTGCGATCTGCCTGCTGGCCGACGTCTGCATGAGCTCAGCTTCGATCTACCTGTTGCTCAGCAAGGCCATCCTGTTAGCTCTGAAGGTTTGGCCCACGCGTTTGAAGCAGACAGCGAGCATCGATTTGGCAAGCTCTATGCCCAGGACCTCCGCAGGCTCGACATCCGCAGTCGGGGCTTTCTCACCGGATCCATTGATTTGGTCTTCACCGATGGAGATGATCCCTCGACCGCCCGCTGGTGGGTCTTGGATTGGAAGAGCAACTGGATCGGGGAACGGGACGATTCTGGTCGTGGCATCGCCTGTGGTCCTCAGCACTACAACCAAGCGGCCATGGAGGAACAGATGCTTTCGCATCACTATCCACTCCAAGCCCATCTTTATCTTGTGGCACTGGATCGCTACCTGAGCTGGAGGCTGAATGGATACGAACCCGAACGTCATCTCGGCGGCTATGCCTACGTGTTTTTAAGAGGCATCAGCACTGATGGAGACACAGGCTTGGTCATCGAGCCAGCTCCGATCCAACGCATCCAACGTCTGAACCAATGGCTTGAGGGAGGGTCGTCATGCAATCAGAAGTGACTGACTCTCTCCTTCACCGCGGGTTGCTCGCAATGCTTCATAGACGACGACCACCTGAACAAAACAGTGCAGCACTTGACGAGATTGTGCATGCTCTCACCCTCGCTCTAGGAAGGGGCGAGATCTCCCTGGAACTCCTGGAGGGAGATCAGGTTCCAGAGGGAATCGAGAACGAGGGTTGGCCTGAGCTGCATCGCCAGGCCCTTCTTGCCAGTGGCTGGCTCGATGGTGACGAAGCCGTGATGACAATGAACCACAACACTCTGTCCTGGCGTCGCTGGCACGGCGCCATGCAGGAGATTGAGATGGAGCTTCAGCATCGGTGTCTCCACGCCCCTGTTCAAACCAGTCCAGGCACAGCCGGCTCAAAGCGTCAGCCTGGAAACCATGAACTCAACCCTGAGCAGCGAAAGGCTGTGGAAGCCATGGATCACCATGGTGTGATTCTGCTTAGTGGTGGCCCAGGGACAGGGAAAACCAGCACGGTTTTGCACATGCTTCTGCGCGCATTCGAGCATCGACCACAGCTTCGGGCCAGACTCGCTGCACCAACTGGCAAGGCCGCGCGTCGTCTTCAAGACGCCATCCAGACTCAATCCACAACCGCATCTCTGCCCTGCACAACGCTGCATCGATTGCTTGAGGCGCGCCCCGGAGGTTTTGGTCGTCACCAACGCAATCCACTGCAGCTCGATTTGCTCATCGTCGATGAGATGTCGATGGTGGACCTTGATCTCTGCCGTGCGCTTTTGGATGCCCTGCCCAAGGATTGTCAGCTCGTGCTGGTCGGCGATAGCGCACAATTGCCGCCAATTGGCATTGGAGCAGTTTGGCAGTATCTCCAATCACCGATTCCGAACAACCGCTTTCAGGGTGGTGCTGTCAACTTAAAGACGGTTTATCGCAATCGCGGCTCACTTGCGGAAATGAGTGCGTTGCTTCGTGACCATGGGCTGGAAAGGTTTTGGTGTGAAGTGGAAACGTTGCCCCACAAGGCGAACATCAACGTCTCATTTCAATCGACAAACAGAATTCCCAAGACGGTTCTGACCGTACTGACACGCCATCTGAATCATCTCAAGTCAGCTGCGAGCCAGCTCAAAATCAACAGACAAGGGCAACCGGACCAACAACATGCTCACCTCCTGCTCAGCAAACTGGATTCTCTGATGGTGCTCTGTCCGCGTCGCCTGGGTCCATGGGGTGTGGATGCAGTTCATCAGTGCTTGATCAACGGTTCAGAAATCCAAAACTGGCCCAGTGGCTTACCCGTACTGTGCTGCGAAAACCAGCCTGAGCTGGGTCTGGCCAATGGAGATCTGGGAATCGTGATTCACGAAGGACTTCATCAACGCATCCTTTTCCTCAGCACTAACGCTATGGGCGAAACCCAACATGCGCTCTTCCACCCAGCCCGGCTACAAAAGTTGGAACCCGCCCTGGCACTCACCATTCATAAAGCTCAGGGCTGCGAGATGGACCAAGTCATGCTGCTCTGGCCCGATCTGAAGAAACACCAGACCTCCGCCCTGCTCTACACCGCGATTACTCGAGCCAAAATGAAACTCCAGGTGTTTGCAGATCCATCAGTATTAGCCCTAGGCCATTCTGTGAACTCTCGAGATCCTGAAAGCCGACGATGATGACTCGAGGGAGCACCGAATGAGCAAAACCGAAAGGGTGGAACGCCCTTGGGGCTGGTACGAAGACTTAGGCCATGAGCATCACTACAAACTCAAGCGATTGCTGATCCGAGAAGGGCAACGGTTAAGCCTTCAACGCCATCAACATCGAAGCGAAAACTGGATTGTGGCTGAAGGTCAGGGAGAGCTGTTCTATCAGGGTGAGTGGTCGGAAGTCTCTGCTGGCGATACTGTCCATATTCCAAAAGGAGCCATTCACCGTGCCAGAGGTGGCAAAGGCGACCTTTTAATCATAGAAGTACAGCATGGAACTATTCTTGAAGAAGACGATATTGAGCGGCTTGAGGATGATTTCGGTAGATGACTCCAAGAATGTTAAAATATTCATTCAACCTTAGATCGAAAGGCAAGCAATACAGCGCGGCTTACGCCGATTGGACGTTGCAGGCCTGATTTAAAGGATCAATCAGGCGATTGCCTCTCCAGAATGACCAATACCTCAGCTCAGGACTCAGTGTCCTGTTCAGTAGATCTCAGCGTCTCTGAGATCAATCCGCCCACAACGGATGAAGCATCCAGTGAAATGTTCACTACTGTGATTGAAACCGATCAGCCTTCGTCTGGTTTTTCCGAATTTGGTTTCAGCGAAGCCTTACTCAAAACCCTTGCAGCCAAGGGTTACAAAGAACCTTCCCCCATTCAAAAAGCTGCTATTCCCGAACTGATGCTCGGGAGAGATCTCGTCGGTCAAGCCCAGACGGGCACCGGTAAGACGGCTGCTTTCGCCTTGCCCCTGTTGGAGAGGCTGCGTGGGGACAGCCCACTGCCAAGCGTGCTCGTTCTGGCACCAACCCGTGAACTGGCAATGCAGGTGGCGGATTCCTTCAAGGCTTATTCAGCAGGACATCCCCACCTCAATGTGTTGGCGATCTACGGAGGATCGGATTTCCGCTCCCAGATCCATGCCCTCAAACGCGGTGTTGACGTTGTTGTCGGTACACCAGGCCGCGTGATGGATCACATGCGTCAAGGAACGCTCAACACGAGCGGATTGAGAAGTCTCGTTCTCGACGAAGCCGACGAAATGCTGCGCATGGGCTTCATTGATGATGTTGAGTGGATTCTCGATCAATTGCCTGAGGAGCGCCAGGTTGTGCTGTTTTCGGCAACAATGCCGAACGAAATCCGACGTCTCTCGAAGCGCTACCTGCAAGAGCCAGCTGAGATCACCATCAAGACGAAAGAGAAAGAAGCAAGACGAATACGTCATCGCTGCATCACCATGCAGAACTCCCACAAGCTGGAAGCACTCAACCGGGTCCTCGAGGCGGTCACTGGTGAAGGTGTGATCATTTTTGCTCGAACCAAGGCCATCACACTCACAGTTGCTGAATCCCTTGAGGCCGCAGGACACGACGTGGCGGTTCTCAATGGAGACGTTCCCCAAAATCAGAGGGAACGAACTGTGGAGCGACTGCGAAAAGGAACGGTCAACATCCTTGTGGCAACAGACGTTGCTGCCCGTGGTCTGGATGTTGAGCGGATCGGTCTCGTAATCAACTACGACATGCCGTTTGACAGCGAGGCCTATGTGCACCGAATCGGTCGCACCGGCAGAGCTGGCCGCAGCGGTGAAGCCATTCTGTTTATCACTCCCAGAGAGCGACGATTCGTAGGAAATCTGGAACGCGCAGTGGGGCAGGCGATCGAACCGATGGATATCCCTAACAATGCTGAAATCAACCAAAGTCGTCTGGATCGTCTTCGCTCTCGTCTGAGTGCCTCAGCGACCAGCGTTGAAAAACCCGAAGAAGAAACCGCTCTGTTGCAGGAACTGATTCAAAGAGTGGCCCAAGAGCTTGCCATCGAACCCAGCCAACTCACCCTGGCAGCCTTGCGAATGGCTGTCGGTGATGGCCCACTGCTGGTGCAGGGCGATGAAAGCTGGCTGAAGACACCATTGCGCAACGACAGACGGGATGACCGCCGTGGAGATCGAAATGATCGCCGTCGTCCAGAGCGCTCGTCACGACCTCCTGAGGAAAATATGGAACGGTTCAGGGTTGAAGTCGGTCATCGAGATCGGGTTAAACCAGGCAACCTCGTTGGCGCCATTGCGAACGAATCGGGTCTGCAAGGGCGGATGATCGGTCGAATTCAAATTTTCGAAACCTATAGCCTTGTGGATCTTCCTAAAGGGATGCCAGAGGATATTTTCAATTCTCTGCGACGACTCAAAGTCATGAACAGAGAGCTTCAAATCCGACAGGACTCCTGAGTCTTGAATCGTCTCAATCGCTTTGTGATCAGCTTCTTTCTGGTGCCAACGCTGATCACAACCATCGATCCCTTGGCAAGAGCATCGGACGATTCAAAGACAATCAAACAATTTTGTCTCACGGCCTTCCATGCAGCCATGTCTCAGGCTGGACAAACTCCTCCAGAGGGCATGGGTGATTTCACCTGTTCATGCTTCGTCAGAGAACTGAAAGGGATTGCCTTCATCCAACAAGCCAAGCAACGATGTACTGATCTTGCAGCCGAAAAGTTTGGCCCACTGCTCTAAATCTGTAGGTGGCATCACCTATCTGAGATCGAACATCGGCGAAACCAATGGCCTCAACAAACCAAACGGAATGCGGAGCAAACCAAATTGGTATCAGCAACCGATAAAAAACGACCGGATCATCGAGACGAGTGACGCTTTTCTCGTTTCTTTTCTCTTGTTCGGAAATGGAATCAGACAAACCTGTAGCGTGGTGGAGCATCAGCTTCATGTTCGGCTCTGATCGGCTCGCTCCCCCAGGCTTCGGCTCTCCAGCTACAGCATCAAGGACTTCCCTTTTCGGACCATAACTTCACTGATCAAATGTCCAACGGTCCCCTCAGGAAATGACCATCTACATCGGCAATCTGTCTTTTCAGGCAGAACAAGAGGATCTTCTCGATCTTTTCAGTCAATACGGAGAGGTTAAGAGTGCCAGTCTTCCTCTCGATCGCGAAACCGGTCGCAAGCGCGGCTTCGGATTCGTCGAAATGACATCAGACGAAGATGAGCAAAAAGCAATCGACGATCTCCAGAACGTGGAATGGATGGGTCGCATGATCCGAGTGAATAAAGCGACCCCCCGTGAACGCACTGGAGGTGGTGGCCGTGGAGGCTACGGCGGCGGCGGCGGCGGCGGCGGTAATGGCGGTGGCTATGGAGGAGGCAACCGCTGGTAAGAGCTGGTAAGGAGACGGACTCGCCACCGTCTCCAGCTTTTGGAGCTCAACCCCCTCTTTGATCGGCTCGTCCTGAATTTTTGAGGGGTGTTGAGGGGCATAAACGCGCTTGAATAGATTGTCTTGTAGTCGGTAATGTCCAAACGGTTTCCCGCTGGTAGCACGACAGTGATGCCAGCACTACCTCGGTTACTGAGCCATCTTCAGCCTCATAGAAGAAAAGTCTGGATGGCGGCCAGCTGCTCCGTCATCAACAAGTTTTTTGATCTTTTACCGCCATTACTGATCAGCCTGGCAGTCGATGTTGTGGTCCAACAGGACACATCCTGGCTGGCATCACTAGGAGCTGAGACGGTTCCAAACCAGCTCATTGTTATCGCCATCTTATCATTTTTTGTTTGGACAGCTGAATCTTTATTCGAATATCTTTATGCAATTTTATGGCGCAATTTAGCACAGACAACACAACATAGTCTACGTTTAGAGGCCTATGATCATCTCCAGAAATTAGAGATGGATTTTTTCGAAAGAGATAGCACTGGACGATTACTTACAATTTTAAATGACGATATCAATCAGCTGGAGCGCTTTCTTGAACATGGCGCAAACGAAATTCTGCAATTATTGACCACGGTGCTGTTCGTGGGTGGCGCAATGACGTTGATTGATCCAGCCGTTGCAATATTCGCCTTTATCCCAATACCCATCATTTTACTGGGTTCCCTGAACTTTCAAAAGCAACTCGCACCCAAATATCGTGACGTCAGACAGCAAGCAGGAGAACTTGCATCAAGACTCTCAAACAATCTGGGAGGGATGCTCACGATTAAAAGCTTTGCCACTGAAGCATGGGAATTAGAACAACTGCGTAGCGCTAGCAATGCCTACAAACAATGCAATCGTAATGCGATTCGAATCTCAGCTGCCTTCATCCCACTGATCCGATTTGCAATCCTATTCGCATTCTTAGCAATCCTACTAATTGGAGGAATGCAGGCCTGGAGAGGTGTGATCAATGTTGGTGCTTATAGTTTTTTGGTCTTCATTACCCAACGACTTCTGTGGCCATTAACAACGTTGGGGCGAACCTTGGATGAATATCAACGTTCAATGGCCTCAACGCAACGTGTCCTAGACCTCATTGATACTCCGATCCAAATATCTGGTGGAAGCACCCGCCTCACTCCATCCGATGTGATTGGCGAAATCAAATACGAAGAAGTTTGGTTTGCCTATCGAAATCGTGAACCTCTTCTTAAAAATTTTAATCTCCACATTGCAGCGGGGCAAACTATTGGAATCGTGGGAGCGACAGGTTCAGGGAAAAGTTCATTGGTTAAATTATTACTTAGATTATATCCTCTCAGTAGCGGAACGATTACCCTCGATGGTCAGCCAATTTCATCTTTAAACCTGCAGGATCTCCGTCGTTGCATTGCACTCGTGAGTCAAGATATTTACCTTTTCCATGGGAGTGTTGCCGAAAATATAAGTTACGGATGCGTCAATGCTTCTCAAGCGTCCATTGTTTGGGCGGCAGAACAGGCTGAAGCCTTAACCTTCATTGAAGACCTCCCCCAGGGTTTCAATACCTTGGTCGGTGAACGGGGTCAACGCTTATCGGGCGGGCAGAGACAACGCATTGCACTTGCAAGGGCCATTTTGAAGAATGTGCCCGTACTCATTCTCGACGAAGCAACGGCTGCCGTTGACAACGAAACAGAAGCGGCCATTCAGCGCTCATTGATGCGCATTACAGCTAATAGAACCACACTTGTCATTGCCCATCGACTCAGCACTGTGCGTCACGCCGATCAAATCATCGTGATGGATGCTGGACGAATTGTTGAAAAAGGAACACACGACCAACTTCTTCACGTCTCGGGTGCCTACTCGGATCTATGGCGGGTTCAAGCAGGCCTGCGCTGCGATGAGGTCTTGAAACTTTAAACAAAACACTGAAACAAGCACCATTCATTCAAGATTGCACCGATGGCCACTTCGCTATCCCACCTGATGCATCATCCGTTGGGCATTTTTGCTCAACTTGTTGCAATTAGCGTTCTAATTCCACCTTTAACGAGACGATTAAGACTTCCTGATCTTGTTGGACTGTTGGCGGCGGGCGTAGTGGTTGGCCCCCATGTCTTGCAATGGATCGACGCACAAGGGGAAACAATCACTCTGCTCTCTGATATCGGGGCGATCTATTTACTGTTCACTGTGGGCTTGGAAATTGATCTAGAGGAATTCAACAGAGTCAAACGCCGATCCGTAACGTTTGGAGCCTTGATCTTTGTGCTTGGGGTGGGAACCGGATTCGGGATCGGTACCCTTTTCGGATTTCCATTGGTCCCAAGCCTCTTGCTTGGAGCTCTGATGGCCACACACACTCCACTGGGTTATCCGATCGTTCGGAGTTACGGGGCGCAGGGTGATGAATCCGTCATCGTCAGCGTTGGCAGCACGATCCTCACTGATATCGCAGCCCTTGTGTTGCTGGCCATCGCCCTAGGACTGGGGAGGGGCAATCTCACGCCAATCAGCTTGATTGCGTTGTTGATCAAAATCAGTGTGTTTGCTGTTGCAGTGGTCTGGGGTATGCGCTTGCTAGGGCTTCGTTTGTGGATGCGTAATGTTGTTGATGATGGCAGAGTTTTCCTAGCGGTTTTACTGACATTATTCGTGGCTTATCTAGGAGCAGAACTGGCAGGTGTAGAGTAGATCGTTGACGCTTCTCTTT
>WTGE01000004.1 GCA_011525445.1 Synechococcus sp. CO36386bin_37 | reverse complement strand
GGTGCCAGCGCTGGATGACAACCCGGAGAGCTGGACGGTGCAGGACACCTTCCGCGATCTGCCCATGGATGCCGTCACCCTTCTTGAAAACGTGCTGGACGTCAGTCACGTCCCTTTCACACACCACAAAACCGTAGGAAAGCGGGAGAACGCCGCACCTGTTGAGGCCAAGGTCACCCGGGAAGAGACCGATGGCTTTGATGCGTACTGGGAGGAGGGACCGCGTCGGGGCAAGCTCGGTGCCCAGTCCACTCGATTTCAAGCGCCCCAGCTGATGTGGCACGACCTCACCGCCGAAGGTTTTGGACGGATTCTCACCGTGGTGTATGCCGTGCCGATCCGCCGCGGCGAGTGCCGCCTCTTCGCCCGCTTCCCCTTCCAATTCCAATCGGCACTCCCACGTTTGTTGATCGGGTTGCGTCCTCGCTGGCTGCAACACATCGGCAACCACAAGGTGCTGGAGGACGATCAGGTGTTCCTGCACTGGCAGGAGAGGGTTGTCGAAAAGGCGGGAGGCAGCCCGGCCGTGGAACGCAGTTTTTTCATGCCCACCTCTTCAGACGTCTACGTGGCAGCCCTGCATCGCTGGTTGAACGCCAACGGTGGCGAACCCTTCGCGGGCCAATCCCTACCTCCCAGGCAAACCACCACGGAACTGATGGATCGATATTTCAGCCACACCCTCAATTGCCGGAGCTGTTCAGCGGCTCTAGCAAACATTCGAAAAGTGCGTCCATGGGTCTGGGCATTGCTCTGGGGATCTGCAGTTCTCTTGGGAATCGGACAAGGCACCCCCTGGAGCAGCTTCGGATTGGCTACAGCAGCGCTGTCAGGCCTGGGACTGCGACAACTCAACCGCTGGGAGCAAGGACTCACCGTCGGCAGTGGCTTGGCTCCCCGCAACAGCTGATCAGGGAATCGGAAGCAGGGTCGGTTTCACCTTGCCTTCGATGTCGACCTTTCCGCCGATGGTGATTTTGTCTATGACAGTTACATCAGCACGAACAGGCAGCGGTTGATCCGCCGTTACCGACACCTGCCCGTCAAGCCCACTGACCCGCGCATCGGCGTTTACCGTCACGGCCCCCTCAATCGAACGCACCGATACCGGACCTTCAACCGAAAGAGGAGCATCACCACGAATGGTCACCTGTTCCTGCACCTGCACCGGTAATGGCGTGTCAGACCGAATGGTGACGCTGGGTGGAAGGACCAACTTGTCCACCTGTAATCCACCTTCAATGGCAATGGGGATGGGCCGACTCAGCAACTTGACTGCCGTGATCGCCAGAACAAGGCTGGACAGCACGACCGCTGCAGGCCAGCGGTACGCCATCAGCAGATCGCGACGAGTCACAGGCATCTGATCCGTGGTTTGAGCGCATTACACCGTGCTTGGGACGAGCATGCCCGTCTCCACAAAAGATTCCTGGCCAAGATCAACAAGGGAAATCGGAAATCATTTGACCTTCGGAAGCACGAGACGTGGCCGAGAACTTCACCTGTTTCGAGGACAAGAGCAAGATCTCGATGTCCTGATCAGTCTTACAAGCTTGATTCACAGGCGACAAAAAACCTGACGATGGCAAGAGCTAGCATCGCGGTGGTTGCAGATTAGTGATGACGCTTTACCTCTATGGCGGCCCCAAAACCCGCGTCTCGATGCCGAAGTGGTATACGGCAGAGAAAGGAATTGCTTACGAGTATGTCAACGTCGATTTAGCTGCTCGGCAAAATCTTTCACCAAGCTATTTAGAGGTTAATCCATTCGGAAAACTACCTGCACTTAAAGATGACAGCAACGAATTAGTATTGTTTGAATCAGGCGCCATTCTTCAGTACCTCTCCGAGAATTACACAGATGAGGCCAAGGATCCTCTGACTCGCGCATCCATCAGCCAATGGATTCTTTTTGCGAATTCCACATTGGCAATCGCCTTGTTCGTTCCCTCAAACAAAGAGCGCGAATTCCCAAGACTCATGGCGACCCTGAATGACCTTTACAGCAAGCAAAGGTTTCTGGTTGGTGAGTCTTGGACTGCAGCCGATTGCGCAGTGAATGCCTACCTCGGCTACCTCCCCATTTTTTACCCGAATGAAGATCTCTCGGCTTATCCTGAAATCCAGGCACTGAATGAACGAACCCGATCCAATCAGAACTACAAACAAATCATGGGGCTTTGAGTGCTTGGTGATCAGCAGGCCACCGATTCATGCAACACGACGATCAATCTCTCTCAAACCTATAGCGGGCAGAAATCAAGACTTACTTGGCATGTTTGAAAAGACTTTTTTGCCACCCGAACACCCCACGTTTAAAACCATTTAAATCAACCTTTTCATGATTAAGGTCATTACTTCGCATAACGCCTTGAAAGGCATGGAGTCCTTGAGTCCTTACACGTGATGAACAATCCGTTAAAGCGGCTTGTTTATCAGCGACACCATTTCCCTGACGTTTACATCAGATGATCTCTTACCCCAAACACCACCTGCTCTTGGTGCAATCAGGGTTTCTGTTAGGGATCGGTATCAATGTTGAATCCGACTCATCCCTGTAGCTAGGGATTGATTTCTGCCGCTTTGCTCTGAGCAGCCTCCCCTCAAGCGCTGCTTAGTCTTGCCGCCATGCGCAACTCCTTCTTCGACCAGAGCCTGGACG
>WTGE01000263.1 GCA_011525445.1 Synechococcus sp. CO36386bin_37 | reverse complement strand
GCAACCAGCGAGGCATAACCAGCGGCAAAGAAGCGGCGCATTCTCGTTGATGTCCCACAGAGGTGTGGTGGAACAGCAGCAGAGCTCTTGGTTGGCGCAACGCCTGCAGGCCTGTGCTGGTCCCCAGAGCTTTGTTGAGGTCATGGATTGGCTGCTCAATGACCCTGAGCATGGGTACTACGGCAGCGGCCAAGTCCAATTCGGCCCCACGGGAGATTTTGTGACTGCTCCCACTCAGGGGCCTGTTTTTGCTGAGTTGCTACGACGCCAGCTCTGGACCTGTCTCGAGGCGCTGGCTGATCAATCCGGGATCCTCTCGTTGATCGAGTGGGGCCCTGGTGATGGTCAATTGCTGCGCGATTTGATCGCTGGAACCACAGGTGAGCCACCGGTTTGGCTGGATCGTCTTGAGTTGGTGTTGGTGGAGAGCAGTCCAGCCCTGCGAGAGCGTCAACACCGCACGTTGGCTGGATTGGGATTGCCCGTCAGGTGGTGCACCCCTCAACAGTTAGTGGCCGACCCACGGCGCGGGGTGATCCTGGCGCATGAATTATTGGATGCCTTGCCAGTCCAGCGTTTTGGCTTCAACAAAGGCGCTTGGCATGAATGGTTGGTGGGGATCGATGAGCAGTGCCAACCGTGTTGGCAGCTGGGAGATCGGCTTCCCTCGGTGGTACTGGAGCAGCTGGAGCGGCTCGGGCTGCCCGCCGATGGTGGCGGTCGCCCCGAGGGATGGAGCAGTGAATGGTGCCCGGTCGTAGGCCCTTGGTTAGCCCAGTCCCGGGAGTGCTTGACCCAGGGATGGTTGCTGGCAATTGATTACGCCATGCCGGCCTCTCGTTATTACGCTCCAAGCCGTGATGGAGGCACTCTGTTGGCCTGTCGCCAACAGCGCACCAGTTCAGAGCTGCTGCGAGATCCAGGCCGTATGGATCTAACGGCACACGTTTGTACAACCCTGGTGGAGCAGCTTGCAGCCGGTGCGGGATGGAGCTGGCAGGGGGCTGCGCTGCAGGGTGAGGTGCTGTTGCAGCTCGGGCTGGCGGAGAAGATCAGTGCTCTCTCACAGCCAGGTCCGATGGATCTGGCTGAGCGGTTGAGCCGTCGCGAACAGTTGTTGCGTCTTGTGGATCCGCACCTGCTGGGAGGTTTTTGGTGGTTGTTGCTTGAGGGTGGGGGTTCAGCAAGTCCACCCCGTCCGTCCTGCCCGCCCGCTTGGTGGCCGACCTAAGGCTTCCCGCTCAAGGGTCAGTGGATCTGTTGGTTTGCGAGGTATCGAGTAGCTGGGCAATCCCGCCTCCAAAAGACCAATCTTCAGGGTTGGTCGGTGTGATGCTGATGAAAAGGTCTTCTTGGCGAAAGCGGATGCGTTGGATCGCTTCGGCCATCAATTGATAAAACCTGGTCTTCATCTCGCAGCTTCTTGGGGATGAGGTGATCTGCAGCAGAATTGGTGGATGATCTGAGCGCTCAACCCCCCACATCGTTCGTTGGATTCTCATGTGGGATTGGGGGCGCTCAGTGATGAGGTAGAAACCTCCATTACTTGGTATCCCCCAGGCTTCGACCAAGCAGGTGTGGGTCGCTTGATGGATCTGGTCGATGACATCTTCTGGCATCCCTTGCCAGATGTTGATATTGACTAAAGGCATGAGTCTCTCTCTGGTGATGCGTTGAGACCTTCCTTAGAAGCAGTTAACCCAATCGATGGACCAGCCGAGCCAAAGGATCGGCTTCTGGTCTGTTTGCCCTGACTCTCAAAAGGTCAGACAGCGGTAAATCAAGACAACGCCAGCCACGCAACCAACCAAGGCGATCGATGGATCCATTCCTAATCGTTCAACTGGTTTCACTCTGGCGCGGGCGTTGATGTTCTGTGGAACCCTCTTGCACCAGTCTCCTGCCGCTGCCATGGGACAGCCACGGCGGCAAAAAAATCTCTCTAATGTACATAAAGTTATGTTAAGCCCATGCAGGCCATGGCTCAATCATTGGGGTTGCTGCTTCTACGTGTTTGCGTCGGAAGCGTTCTGATCCATCACGGCTACGACAAACTTGCCGACATCCAGGGTTTTGCAGATTCGGTCGTCAAACCACTGCACCTGCCCTTCCCCGTTCTTCTGTCGTACATCGCTGCTTACTCCGAAATCGTTGGCAGTTGGCTGATGATTTTTGGCCTCGGTGCCCGCTTGGGAGCTCTGGCTGTTGTAGGCACAATCACGGTTGCGATCTACCACTCGATCCACGTCACCGGTGGATTCAATATTTATGCGTTAGAGCTGTTGATCCTTTACTTCGGTGGTTCCGCTTGCGTCGCACTCAATGGTGCAGGTCGTTTCTCGTTTGACTTCTTGATCCTCCGAGCGATTGGGATGAGTTCTTCTCCTCTGAGGGCTTTTGTGATGCGTCGTCCCCAGCTCGATGAGCTTGAGGAATTGGTTGCTCCAGCTCAGATGTCCACTGCCGACACTCCGGAAACGCTGAAAGCTTGAGTGAGTTCATCACTTCGACGGTTTGCTTCTGTGGTCGGTTTCGTTCCTGCCTCGGTGAAGATTCGTCGAAGCTGGTCTTAGGTTTTCCGAATGCCTAATTCCTGTTGCCCTCCCGACCATCGGGATGCCATCGACGAGCGTTACGGCGCTGCTGCCCTGGAGCAAGAGGCTTGCC
>WTGE01000481.1 GCA_011525445.1 Synechococcus sp. CO36386bin_37 | reverse complement strand
GGCATTGGTGGGTTCTTTAACTGGTGTCATAGCAGCCAATAGTGCGTTGAATATCCAGGCCCCGATGTCCAAAGAGAGTGCCCGCTCATTTCATCTGGTCCAGGTTTCTGCTAATGGGCTGTGGGATCTCCAACCGGCTGTCAACAGGATGGCCGAATTGGACCGCGAGCGGGGCGAAGAAGTTCGTCGTTGTCAGCAGCTTCTACCGGCTGAACAGCTTGTTTGCAATGAGCAGCTTGACAATTGGGCCCGAAACGAAAGCATTGGTCAAGTCAGCATGGAGATTTCCCATGCCAATGGTTTGATTCGGGCAACTGGTCAGCCTTCGATTTCAGCAGCTGAAATGACTAAAGATCCTGATCTCCTCGATTCTTTCATGAAGAATCTGGCTGCGAATAATGAAGCACTATTCATTGTTTTAGAAAAAACTGGTTTTGATCAATATCGCAAGATCAAGGCTAAGGCAATTCAGTATGAGATTCCCTTGGGTTGGGAGCCGTGGTACGGCGGAGATCCTATTTATTTCTGGGGTAACTCAGGTCGCGCATTGATGGTGCAATGAGTCCTCTGCAACCCTGGCTCCGTTATGTTGTTCCGCTGGTACTTTTGGCCCCTGTAGCACCAGTAGAGGCTTTTCCTGCGAACTTACGGCCAATTGCTGATGCTCTTGAAAAACGCGGTTGGAAAGTGTTGTTGAAGCAACCTCCTCGTAAGGGTATTTATGGACTTGCTAATTCCAAGAAAAAAACCATATGGGTTCACCCAATTACTGAAGAAATGGGCATTATGTCCCAGACATTTGTTCACGAAGCTGTTCATGCTGTGCAGGCTTGTAAGACTGGCAAGATGCTTCCGCTTGGCTACAAACCTTCTCTGAACTATGCCGTAGATCGTGCGGTATTTAATACTCTTTACCATAATTATGGTAGCCGCAAGTGGGATATCGAGCGAGAAGCTTTTGCTATTCAAGCCCAGCCCAACCGAACCACGCTGATCATGGATTTGATCACGAAACACTGTCCAATCCCAGACAGTGGCCAATCAGGCTGACTACGCTTCATATCGGTCGTTGAAGCCTGTCATATCTGTGCATCAAACACCAAAGCAGCTTTAGCCCGCGTCGCTCCACCCGAGAGCAATGCTGAGTTCAATCAGCGACGCCATTGATGCTTGTTCTTGGCCGAACACATCTCCGTAGGTTTGCATACGACCCATCATCTGCTTATAGACGGGGCTGCTTTCAGGCGGTGTGCTGGAGGGCTTGTCTAGCCATGCACGCAGTTGCTTGATCTCGTCAGTTGTGCACTGCTGGATTCGCTCCACCAGGCTGCTCGTTTCCAGACTGCGCGCTTCAGCAGCGATGTTCTCCAGCAGTGAACGTTGGTTGTTGAGTTGTGGGCCAATTAGCACCACATCACTTGTGCGGCCTGCCAACTTATTGACGAGTTGCTTAACCGCGTAATCCACTTGGGTTTGGCTGCCAGGTTTATTCACTCCTGCTTCAGCGGGTAGATCCTGCTGGGCCACCACTTCCATGGTTCCCATACCCACCTTGGCGGCTACTAGTCGTTCGCTGCCATTTGCCATGCGCATGGCAAATACTGAGAGCACCTGTTTCTCAGGAATTTTCACTCCGCTGCCGGTGACCTGATTACGGAATCGATCAATGAGGCCACGGAATCCTTTGCGGCTTGTCTCGACAGCCTTCGGTGCATAAAGGGCATACAAGACACCAGCGCCTAGAGCCAATGCATCCATCAAGTTGGTGCCAAGTAGCGTGCCTTCCGAAAGGTTTTTGAGCAGCCTTGAGTTCGAAGCAAGTTGCTCCGCTTGCTCGGCTGCTTTCATCATTGGCTGCAGCAACAAACCACGCTTGCGCTGCGAGTCTGGTGATTGATCTTCTCCAAGTGCAGCATCTCCTCCGCTGCCAGCACCCTGACCCTCTGCTCCTTGTCCCTTCGCTTGTCCTTGGGCATCGGTATTGCCGAGGCCTTCACCCTCGCCCAAAAATGAATTGAGAGCTTGACTCAAGCTCATTTGACCATCCCCTTCGCCGCTGGAGGTTGAACCCGCTTGGCTTGCGGCAATCGCACCCGGACCTTCGCCGAGGCCCATCGCTGCAACGGCGGTGCCATTGCCAGTGCCATCAGAACCGCCTTGACCACCTCGATCAAATCGCCCTGTTCCTGTGCCTTGGCCTGATCCGCGGAAACCATCTTCAGGAATTTGCAGAGCCTGCGAACTTGACAGGCTTGCTTCGATCTCTTGTGCAGGCGTGACGGCTAGACGTTGTTCAAGTTGTGCCAGCAGTTGGCTGTTTTCGGGTGTGTTTTCGGGTGTGTCTTCAATGGTCTCTGTTCCAACAGTGGCACCAGGGTCCGTGATGAAGTCATCACCGGGCTCCTTATCTCCAAACATGTTGGCCGTGAAGTTGAGTTCGACGCCAACAATTCGTCCCGCATCGTTTGTGATGTATCGAGCCCCATCACCGCCTTCTTCCACTTGTGTGTAGTCGTACCATCCTTCTTTAATGATGGTTTCACCAGTCAGTAGCTTGAGAGGTTCGCCATCGGCGGTCAGGATTGGCTCATTGCCCCAGCTATAAATCGGGTTGCCATCGGCATCAAATTGACCTGTTGCAGTCGCTCCATATGCCTCTAGGTCATA
>WTGE01000174.1 GCA_011525445.1 Synechococcus sp. CO36386bin_37 | reverse complement strand
CGTAACGGACCAAGGGAGCGACAAAGACAACCAGAAGCATCGAGAAAGCAGGAAGCAGAAGCAAAGCAGTCATTAACGCTCACCTGTGGAAACCAAGATTTGGTCTGTGTTCCGCGTGGCACGAATCATGCCCTCACGAGGTAACTGCTCACCAGTGAGAACACTGCTCAATTGGCGTTGCAATACATCACTGATTTGAGCGTATAAAGGTGTTTCGGGTCGTGGCCTGGTCACCTTCAGCGCAATTCCAAGCTCAGCAAGAATCGGTGCTTGCTGAACGAGCTCAGGATCATCGAACAAACTTTGACGTGTTGGTGTATAGCCGTATTGCAAAAACAACTCTCGCTGAGAAGTCTCATTGGTTAGATATCGAATCGCCTCAACTGCAGCATTCACATGATCGGAGCCCTTTAAGACCGTGAGTCCCCAGCTACCCAGGGTTGCCGTCGTAAGCCCAGGTTCCGCAACCATGGTTGTGACACCAACCTTCCCTTGAACAGCACTGTCTGGCTTCTGAAGCTCTGCCCATGCATAAGGCCAATTGCGCATCAAAGCGGCATCACCAACCTTGAAACTTTGGAGAACATCCTGTTCTGCATAGTTCGTCACCGCTCGAGGACTGACTCCATCATCAATCAGTCCTCTAAGCCAGGAAGCAGCTCGTACCCCAGGTTCTTGATCAAGTCCAATTTGATTGGTCGAGGTCTGAAGCCAATCTCCACCAAACCCATCAATCATTTCAAGGTAAACACAGCTGAGACCTTCATACTGGCGACCTTGCCAGACGTACCCCCAATCAACGCGCTGATCCTTCTGTAATGACTGACTGATCGAGACCAACTCCCGAGGTGTTGCAGGTGGACGGTCCATTAAGTCTGTTCTCCAAAAGAGCAATCCCATGTCAGCAGCGAGCGGCCATCGGTAGAGATGACCATCAAACCGATTTCCTTCCCGAGCACCGAGAGCAAGCGACTCAATTTCATCCTCACTGAAATAAGCATCAAGAGGCTCCATCCAACCTGCTGCTGCATACTTTGGCAGCCAGGTAACATCCATTAAGAGACCATCAAATGGAGCTTTCCCTAACAATAAACTACTAATCGCTAGATCAGACATCGCCTCAGTTTCAAGAGGCCCCTTAATCACATTAAGCACGATTTCGCCTCGATGCTCCTTATTAAAACGATCAACGATGCCTACTGTTGAATCAGCAAAAGATGCAGGCATTAAGATCGAAACATGTTCGATATCGCGTGCTCTCACCACAAAGCCAATACTGAGAAGAAGTGCCACTAAAACTGAAATAAATAGCCTTCTCAAAAAAACAGATATCTTCACAACTAATCATTATCAGGGTTTTCAAGAGCATCCATTTGTTCAGACACCCAGTCACTTACGGTAAAATTATGCACAGCGTCGCTCATCTTAGCCATTCGCTTGATTTGTTCACTTTCTGGCATTTCCAAGGCTCGCTCAATAGCGTCGTCCATTTGCCGATGTGAATAAGGATTCGTCAAAATTGCTCCATTGAGCACAACCGAAGCACCGGTAAACTCTGAAAGAACAAGCACACCCCCACGGTCCTTACGCGCTGCTGCATATTCTTTAGCCACCAGATTCAAACCGTCACGTAATGGTGTGATCCAACAGATATCGGATCGCGTGAACCAGGCAACCATTTCTTCATAGGGTATTCGTCTTGTCGAGAATCGAATGGGAACCCAGTCAATCAAGCTGAATCGTCCATTGATGCGACCTGCTGTTTCTTCAATCGTTCGCTGTGTGTCCTCATAAATTTTCATTCCACTTGCAGCGGCCACACAAGCCAGCATGAGGACAACTTTCCCATGCCAATCAGGTCGACGTTCAAGCAAGCGTTCAAAAGCCAAAAGCAACTCTTCGTTGCCCTTGTGTAATCAACTCTGCTAGCTGATAAAATCAATTTTCTTCCCTTCTTAGTATCGTCATCAATTTTACTTGCCAAATCAAGAACATCTTCACGGCTAGCTAATTCCTGAATGACATCCGGTGAAGTACCAACAGGTGAGGATAAAAGTTGAATTGTTCGGCCTTTGTAATGCAAACATGGGGTTTCCGAAGGTTCAGTCAAGGCTGAACCCGTTGAAACAAATCTAGGATTCACTGGCTGTTTGGAACCCTTTTGAGCACCTAACAAGCAATTTGCAGCTCGCGCAAAATTTTCTGTGTACCGAGGGATGTGGAAACCAACCACATCGCAGCACAACAAACTCTCTAATATCTGCTCGCGCCAAGGAAGTATCGCAAACACATCATTTCCGGGAAAGGGGGTATGATGGAAAAAAGCAATTTTAAGGTCTGGTCTTAAGTCTCTGATGTAGCCGGGCACAAGCCAGAGATTGTAATCATGTATCCATACTGTTGCAGATTCAGCAGCTTGACTACATGCAGCCTTTGCAAATCGAAGATTGACCTCCTCAAAAATACCCCAGTCAGCATTATTGACATCAAAATAGGTTGGAAAAGTATGCAATATAGGCCAGAATGATTCCTTTGAGGTCACATGATAAAAACTTGATATCTGCCTTTCTTCAAGTGGAATTCTGCATAGCGTAAATGGTTTTGGATCTGACATTGGGATATTTTCGTCGCATGCATCTTCAACATCATCAACCTTTCTCCACGCAATC
>WTGE01000379.1 GCA_011525445.1 Synechococcus sp. CO36386bin_37 | reverse complement strand
ATAAAAAATTGGATGAGGATCTCACTCTCGACAGCATTGCCCGTCGCACGCCTGGCTTCACAGGAGCCGATCTTGCCAATTTGCTGAATGAAGCCGCCATTCTCACGGCTCGACGTCGTAAAGAAAGCATCGGTCTTTCAGAAATTGATGACGCCGTTGACCGCATCATCGCCGGCATGGAAGGCCACCCCCTGACTGATGGACGTAGTAAGCGATTGATCGCTTATCACGAAGTTGGACATGCTTTGGTTGGCACTTTGGTCAAGGATCATGATCCTGTTCAGAAAGTCACGTTGATCCCACGTGGCCAGGCTCAGGGACTGACATGGTTTTCACCGGATGAAGAACAGATGCTCGTGTCCCGTGCGCAGCTCAAGGCACGCATCATGGGTGCTCTTGGTGGTCGTGCTGCAGAGGATGTTGTGTTCGGTCATTCCGAAGTGACGACTGGTGCTGGTGGAGACATCCAAATGGTTGCTTCGATGGCCCGGCAGATGGTGACTCAATTTGGAATGAGTCAGCTTGGTCCAATGGCTTTGGAGGGAGGAAATCAGGAGGTTTTCTTGGGTCGAGATCTGATGACGCGTAGCGATGTTTCCGATGCAATTTCCAAGCAGATCGATGAACAGGTGCGACTGATCGTGATGAAGTGCTATGAGGAAACCGTTGCATTAGTCGGACAGCATCGACAAGCAATGGACAAATTGGTAGAGCAGCTAATTGAGCAAGAAACGATGGACGGTGATGAATTTCGAGTCGTAGTTTCTGAATTTACCGAAATTCCTGAGAAAGAACGCTTTAAACCTCTATTGGCATAAAAAAACGACCAGATCAATTCTGGTCGTAAGAAGTATAAAAAAAGGTCCTCATTGAGGATCTTTTTTTATACGGAACGGACAGGACTGCGATCGATGACATGGTCGATCAACCCATAATCCATTGCTTGTTGAGGAGACATGAAAAAATCTCGATCGGTATCCAATTGAATTTTGTCCAAAGGTTGTCCAGTGCGGTCGGCGAGTTCTTTGTTGAGTCGATCTTTCAGGAACAAAATCTCATCTGCCTGAATTCGAATATCACTGGCCTGACCACTCGCGCCTCCCAGGGGTTGGTGAATCATGATTCGCGAGTGTTGCAAGCTGCTGCGCTTTCCTTTGGCTCCGGCACAAAGGAGAAAGGCTCCCATACTTGCGGCAAGACCGACGCAAACAGTGTGTACATCGGGTTTGATGTGCTGCATGGTGTCAAAGATTCCAAGCCCGTCGTACACAGAACCACCAGGCGAATTGACATAGAGGAAGATTTCTTTCTCTGGATCTTCTGCCTCCAGGAAAAGGAGCTGAGCCACGATTCGATTCGCTGAATCACTGGTGACAGGCTCACCGAGGAAGATGATTCGCTCTCTTAACAGACGGGAATAAATATCAAATGCCCTTTCTCCTCGTCCAGATTCCTCGATCACGATCGGGATCATTTTCACAGCACCAATTAACGCAATCCTAACGGCGGCATCAGCGGCGCTATGGTCTTTATTCAAAACATGGTGATAGACCATTGACGGATCATCGGACGATCGCCGACAGCAAGCGCGCCTTCCATTCCGCCTTTCCTTACGTGATCCCGTCCCTGTATCGAAGGACGGCTGACGAGTTGTTAGTGGAACTCCACTTGCTCAGTCATCAGCAGCATTTCAAAAGTGATGCTCTGTTTGCCGTGGGTTTGCGCCAGGTTTTCACAGCGTTCACTCAGGGCTACCAACCTGAGACCCACCTCGATGAGCTCTATGCGGCGCTCTGCACCTGTAATGGTTTTGATCCGGAAGCTCTGAAACAACTTGCAGATGGGTCCACTTCAGCTGTCTCTGGCCACAGTATCGATGAAGTGCGCGGCTGGCTCTCCAATCGAGGATCAGGGGCTCCAGAACCATTGGCAACCGGTATTGCCAATGTTGGTGGTGAATCCTTTCACTATTCACGCTTGATGGCCGTGGGTTTATTAAGCCTGCTTTCAGCAGCACAGGGGGGTGAGCCATCGGATCCAGACCAGCTCAAACAATTGGCGCACGACATTGGAGAAGAGTTGGGCATGTCGAAACCCAGGCTCGATAAGGATCTCAATCTCTACACAAGCAATCTGGAAAAGATGGCCCAGGCCGTTGAGCTGATTGAAGAAACACTGGCTGCAGAACGGCGTAAGCGTGAGCGCCAGTCCGCTTCAGCTCTGGCAGACGCCACAAGCTCTCAGGAGGATGTTAAAGAGGCTCAATCCGAGTTATCTGAAACTTCAGCGGCGGAAGACAGCACCAAATGACCACTGATCTCCCACCATTGCTGTACTCCAGCAGCTTTGGTCCCCGATTGGCTCAAGGCAGGCTTGATCTGAATGTGAACTGAGTCAGCCTGTTTCAAGAGTGGTGGCCATGATCCATCCATGAGCCCGACTCTGTTCAGTTCGAGCGGCCGTGCCTTGAGCAGCAACACCGAAGGGTCTGACTGTCTCCGCGCCTGATAGAAGGGTTTGATCTCTGGGAGTGAGGCAAGCCCAGCACTGAAAAGAGAGGGTTGATTGCTTCTCTGCAACCATCGCCATCCACCCACGACTCTGGCTTGTCCATCTCGGCTCTCAGTCCAAATCAGCGCGTTATCCGGTTGGCTTTTCTCTCTTAACGGTTGAGATTGA
>WTGE01000288.1 GCA_011525445.1 Synechococcus sp. CO36386bin_37 | reverse complement strand
TCCAACACCATCACACCGGATCGAATTCCAGCGACCCTCAGTCAAGGACTGGAGCGCATCCGCATTGAAAGTGGCCTCGATAACCAGAGCTGGGAGGAGACAATCAGTGAATTTTCTCCCAACTCAAGCCGCGGCGAACGCGAGCTGAAACAGCTTTACCGAGCCATCGAATGCCATCTCAGCGAACGCTGGGTGCTTCGCCAAAGAAGTCAGAACAATCCGCTTCTGTTACCTCTGCTCCTGAGTATCGATCAACACATCGCACGGCTCATGCCGCCTTTGGTCGAGCTTCAACAACGCATCCTGAGTGCCAGCTCAGAGGAGTGTCAAAGGCCCACGGCGGATCAACTGAACCTTCTGGCCTCTGTTCCTGACAGCGTACTCACCTTTCTAAGCAGCGAGGACAACACAACCCTTTCCCTGAGTCATTGGTTGACGGACCAACCCAAAGCCAGCTTGCATTTTCATAACCTGCCTTCATTTCAAACTGTTCTTGAAGGCCTAGCCAACACATCCTTCGACCCCTGCACGCGGCGTTGGGCCAACGCGATCCTTCTCAGGCAAACACCAGACGGAGATGACGCATTCACAAAGCTGATTCAAGTTCCATCAGGACAAAAACTCTTGAGCCTGCTGGAGCCGAGAACACTGCTGAGGCTGCCTAGAATCACATCAATACGCAACTGGCAACCCGGAGAAGCGATCAAACTGCCCCCAAAAGGGGTGGCCATCCTTCTTGGTGGTGGTTGCGAAATGAGCAACCAAACCCAGTTGTCGGCTCCAGCAACAAGCGATACGCCTCTCAGCTTTCTTGGATTACTGGATTACCTCGGTGGTGAGGGCACGAGTGGTGATCGAGACAGTCTTCGAGCCTCTGATGCTGGTCTTGAGGCCTTGATCTTCGATGAGCAAGCCTTTCGAGAGCTTCTCGATGTAGCTCCTGTGCTTGAAGTGGAGCTAACCCGTCAATTGGCTTGGGCCTGCAGTCCAGAACGAAACCTGCAGCTTCACTGACATCAGATCAGGCGTCTGAGGAGCGGATGCCTTGCCCGATGAGGGAATCCACTCCTAGAACCATGCAGGCCACAAGAACCGCCGGGATCAGCGGCAGAAAGCCGGCCTGAAGCGCCTCCGGAAACACACCCGTCGCAAAACCCAGCAGAACGGCTTCTCCTCCGATCACCGACACCATCGCGCCTCCCGCGGACCAGCGCAGGCCATAGACCGCGCCGACCAGCATCGGAAACAGGACCGCCAATCCCGAGAACGCATGGGTCGCCAGTGAAAGAATGGCCTCCGGCGGACGAAGGGCAATCGCAAGACCCACCACCGCAAGGGCAATCACCACGAACTTACCGACACGAACCTGCTCCGCCAACGACGACTGCGGACGCCAGTACCGTTGATAGATGTCGCGGGTCAGCATTGAAGACAGCGCCAACAACTGCGAATCCAGGGTGGACATGAACGCAGCCAAGGCCCCCACCATCACGATCCCGGTCAACCACTCCGGGCTGTAGCGACCCAACATCAAAGGCATGATCTGATCGGAAGCACGACCCACCAGATCGGGGAAGGCCAGATGCCCCCAAAGGCCAATCATCACTGGACAGATGAACAACACACCCGCCACGACGGGATACAGCACCATCGAAGTCTTGAGAGAGCGATCATCTCCAGCTGCGAAAAAACGCATCAACATCTGGGGAAACATCGGCAGGCACAAAGGCCAAAGCAGTAGATAGCTCGCCATGATCCTGGGCGTGAAGAAGTTGCCCAGTCCGGCTGCACTGAAGAGATCCGGCCGTTGCAAGACCAGCGTGAGGTTGGCTTGCTCAACGCCACCAACGCCTTTGGCAACAGCCACAAAAGCCATCAGCATCAGCACGAACATCAGGATCCCCTGGAGCACGTCGGTTCTCGCCACAGCTCGCATGCCACCGCCCACGACGTACAACACAATCACCACCGTGAGCAAGACAGCGCCGACTCCAAAAGGAACAGCTCCTCCGGTGAGACTCTCCAGCAGATAGCCGGCACCAAGAGGTTGCAGAGCCAAGTAAGGGAGAGTGAACAGCACCATCACCGCGAGCACCAACAGACGAGCACCTTCTCCCGGCAAGAGATGGCCAATAAGTTCAGAAGGGGTAATCAGTCCGTATTGAGAGCTGAGCTTGCGCACCCTGCAGCCGAAGCTCCCGAAACTGAGGGCAGCCAAACCGGTTCCAAGAGCCATCATCGGGTAGTAAGCAATCCCGATGCGGTAACCAGCCCCAGCAAAACCCAGGAAAAAGAAAGCACTGAAATTGGTGGCGATCAGCGTGAAAAACAACACGCCTGCGCGCAAACGTCGATCCGCCAAGAAATAGGAGTCGGCACTGTCGGTTTGTCCCTTGAGACTCTGAGCGCCAAGCCAGAGCAGAGCCAGCAAATAGGCAGCTAGCGCAAGGAGCGCGGACAGCAGGGTCGTGGTCATGAGCGCGCGATCCAAGCAGCAACAAGGGTGAGTGCCGCCTGCAGGAGGATGAACATCAGCACCCAGACAGGCATACCCAGCCAGAACATTCGGATTGAGGAGGACTGACCATGCACCACTAGGGCCACAACAACCCCAGCAAGCACAACCAGCCAAGGCCAGCGATTGGGCACGACAAACATCAGGCTTACCCGATCAAGGTGTTGATTCTGATCAATGCCCTGGTAC
>WTGE01000115.1 GCA_011525445.1 Synechococcus sp. CO36386bin_37 | reverse complement strand
ACAGATCGAAGCATGGGCGATGTGATCGCTCTCTTCTCTGTAGCCAGATCCACTAGCTTCGACCAACGCTTCAGAAGCTCTTCAGAACGTCGTGGGTCGTCTGGTCATCACGCACAGTACCTACGTGGAGGGCTTGATCCCATGGCTGAAGGTTCTTGCGAGAGACCCTGAGATTCAGACCATCACACCTGGGGTCATTGCACGGGTCCGCGGGCGGTGCTCTGGCCTTCAACTGCGTGTCTCGACACCCGTGAGTGGTGGATACAAAGTCATGGCTCGACGTGGCACCACCGCTCAGGAGGTTTTCGTGGTCACGCAGTTGGGACGCGAAGAGCTGCGCAAGAGGATTGACCATTGCAGCCCCTAGTCGAATCAAGCGACTCAAACGGCCCCTTGGCTCAGCACTCAGCGGCAAATTTTCTCGATTCTTCGGTTTTGTCCTCTAGCTGCAACTGCTGGGTTGGATACGTTGCAGGCATCCGCAGGCTTGAGATGGAAGCAATCGATTTGGAGGTCCTGAGCGTGCTGTTCTTTCAGCAATGGCTTGAAGCCACTGAGAACTCGCAATGGGATGAAGCCGTTATGGCTCTCTACAAACTTCAAGCCATTGAACACGGCGAGAAATTCAGGGATCTGGCAATCCTTGAAACAGGGGCAGAAACAGACAATGGCGAACTGAAAACTGCGTAACGCAATCACACTCGCTAATTGCAATGCCCATAGACAGATACGACTCAACGGTCATTGGCATCATCATTTCAAACGAAAGACTCCGTATTGAATGCTTGTCAAAGCTGCTGACAGGCTTTTGCGATATTCACTTACAATGATGGAGCACAAACATCACAACAAGAACAAATAAAAAAATAGCGATAAAAAGATGCATGGTTATAAAAAATAGAACCCCACACCAGGTGAAATTGCTGAAACCTATCGACCCATTGTTCTGGATCCGATTAAGATAGTATCGCAGTCTGTGAATGCTGTGAGCGAGATGGTGAGCAGTCGCTGAATAAAATCACTATCAACAAAGATCAAGGGAGCGAATCACCAGCCCACAAGAATGGAATTTCAGTTCCTTGGACTGGTGTAAAACGCATGAGCCGTGATCAAATCGCGGATCTGTGTTGAGCCAGGTGCAGAAAGTGCAGCTATGATTCAATCTTGAAGTTGATCGCTATTCTTAACCAGTTTGGCCGTCGAGAGTTGCGCAATACGCGGTGCTTATCAAGCTGCCATTCCACTTGCTGCACCAGCAACAGTGTTTCAACCAGGCGGATGATCACGGCGTCAGTGGGAAAGATGCCGATGACGCAGGTATGGCGGTTGATGTCCTTGCTGAGGTCCTCATACGGGTTGATACTCATGATCTTGCGCCATTTTTCTGACGGGAACGGGACTGAAAGCAAGGACGTCCTCCCCTGACCTGTTCCATCAACGGGTCAGCAACTGGAACATTGTCCATGAGCCTCGTGATCACCTGATCTCACTGATGCTCCACAACTGGGACTCGGCTTGAGCAACCATCGAGCGCAGGCTGACAGCCAGAATGTTCCGACTGCCTTTGGGGACCTAGGCCAAGAGGTTTCTGACGAAATGACCGCGGCAGCGTTGCCGGTTCGTTCCTTGGCAGTAGCAGGCAATAGATTTCTTGGAGCCGGAACTGGCTTCGCTGATCATCCGCTGCACACCCGAGAGACCCCGCACGTGCAGGCATCGCCGGAAAACAATCCCGCAGATTTCGTTCTCGCTGTCGCCCGCCTCGACGCCGAACACCTCCCGCTGGTCTGTTGCCGTAATGCCTCTGGCCATGATCAAGGCTGTGGAGATCACCTGCTGACGGGCCGAAAGACGTTGGTGGAAATACGTCCTATCGAGGTAGACGTCGGTGTAGCCGCTGAATTTCAGCGGCAGGTTCAGGAAGGCCTGAAACTGGATGTCGAGGTCTTGCAGACACTGCTGACCACCGATTGGCAGCTACCACTCTCGCCGCCAAGCGCGACCACAAGCTCAACGTCCTTGCGGACGGAAACGCCGTAAACGAGGGCTATACCCAGGGTCTAAAGGGTTCGACCTTCAAGCCGACGGGATTCGAGCAGCGAAGGGAAGAATCTCCAACGCGGAAGCGTGTGATTCGCCACTGGGTGTCAACGGCCGGGATGGTAGATGCTGATGACGGTTGCCGTTGCGGTGGCCTCAGCGCTCAGCAGTTTGCTGCTCGCGATCAGCACCAAGGCTTGCTGCAGCTTCAGCCTTAATCAGGAAATGTCGTCCCTGGCGAACCAGTTTGAGATCAGCTCGCTGGCGGAATCACCATGAAGCAGCTGCACCAGTTCCTTGGCGACAGAATCAGAGATGGGCATGGTCTGGCCCCAAGGAGGTTTTGGTCATCCGATCAGGGTCGTAGACCAGCCCACCCGCTCTACGCAGGGACTCTGAGCAATGGCCCATCAGCAACGACTACAAGGCGCTGAGCTCAGTGAGAACACCACTCCAAGGAACGCCCCCGGTAGCTAAATTTGCCTAGAGTTTGAGAAAGATTGCACAATTTAATTGATACTTCAATCAAGAAATTGCGCACAAGTACAACATTCGATTTTTCTTAGGATTTTATTATAGCCAGAAACTATTAATATTGATTTCTTCAATGAGCTTTAAAATTGAAAGGCGGCTTGAACCAAAAAACCTGAATTATTGAAAGTTTCATCT
>WTGE01000374.1:1180-2718 GCA_011525445.1 Synechococcus sp. CO36386bin_37 | reverse complement strand
TCGATTGCTTGGAATTCGTGGCCACATATGTCAGATTACATATGGCAAACACTGCCCATGCCTTCATATTATTTAGCCCACTCTCAAGGACCGATGACTCAACCAAAGTATTTGACTATATCTTTATTATAGAAAGGCTGCCAAAGATATCTTTAATAACTGGAGTATGGACAGCCCAGGCCTCTTCACGGGGTCATTCTGAGTGCTCAGTACTGGCGGGTTAGACGTTGCTTTGCAAGCAAATTATGACTGATCATAAAACACAAATATTTGCCATAATTATTTTAACATGCCCCTCGAAATTGGTCTTATAAAATAAAACTCAAGCATGAGGACTGACATGCAAACAAGCACTGTAAATTGACCATGACTAGAGCCCACGTCAACTAGAAACTGAGATTAAATTTCAGAATTATTCAATAAATTCCTTGCGCCGCCTTGCAAAAAATCAAAGAAGTTAATATTCACTGATTAATCGGAGAAGCAACACAAGGGGAATACCAGAAACATACATTATTTAGCATTGCTCTTGAGTGCATACAATTGTCAAAATCATCTCTATTACTGACGGGACGATATCGAGCCAGGCATCAGGCAGGGATTAATAATCCTAGAAGCGATTACAAGGGTTAGCGGAAATACTGAGAAAGGTTCATCTATAAATTCTGATCGCGTTTGAATATATCCCACGTCGATAATCTCATGATTGCAATACATCCCTCATCAAAGCTGAGGTCCGGTGCGCATCGTCATCGCTGAGCTCCGGATAGATCGGCAGGCAAAGCACCTCAGCTGAGGCCCGCGTGGCCTCCGGATAGCGCGCTGGGTCCGCGCTGGCATTACTGCGATAATACTGAAACTCCGGAATCAACGGGTGGAAATAGCGCCGAGGCATCACACCCCCTCGCCTCATCTGCTCAACCAAGCTGTCCCGTTTCACCGCAGCCTCCGGCTTCAACCTCACAGGCATGTAGGAGTAATTAGGCCGCAGCGCATTATTGAACTCTGGCAGCACTAGACCAGGCACTCCCGCCAGATCGTTCAGGTACAGATTTGCCACCCGCTTGCGTTGTTCGATTGCTGCATCGATGCCTGGAAGCTGGGCTAGGCCCACCGCCGCATGTAGCTCACTCATTTTGGCGTTAATGCCATTCGCCGCCACTGTGAGTTCATCAACGAAGCCGAAATTCTTGAGTCTGTCAATCCGCTTCTTAGTTTTGGCATCGGGGCAGATGATCGCGCCACCCTCAAAGGTATTGAACACCTTGGTGGCATGAAAGCTCAACACACTCAGATCACCGTGCTTCAGCAACGATCCGCAGTGGCACTGAACCCCGAAAGCATGGGCGGCGTCGTAGATCACCTTTAGGTTGTAGTCGTCGGCGATTCGCTGGATCGCCTCCACATCACAAGGAAATCCATAACAATGGACCGGCAGGATTGCCGTGGTGCGCGGCGTGATGCAGGCTTCAATGCTGGCAGGATCGAGGCCGTAACTGCCCTCCTGGATGTCGGCAAACACCGGCTGGAGGCCATTC
>WTGE01000374.1:0-1170 GCA_011525445.1 Synechococcus sp. CO36386bin_37 | reverse complement strand
TGTTGCTACAAATGACAAACCCCTTCAGATCACCTCTCCTTGCAGCCGAAGTGCCTTGAGAGCCACTAGCAGAGCCAGAGTCCCATTGGCGAACAACGAGAGATACTCCACCCCCAAATAAACTGCAAGCTCATGCTCCAACTGCTGATGCAAAGGGCCGCAGTTGGTGAGGATTCGCCGCTCCCACACACCCTCCAGCAGCTTGGTCACCTCCGCCAGAGGCGGCAGGTGCGGGCGAGTGACGTAGATGAGGTCTTGAGGGCTCAGGTCTGATGAGGGCATATCAATCTGGGGTATAGCTCATAGAGAGGATGTTGGGCCTAGAAGTTCATTGGCGGGCGGTGCTGAGTGTTGTGTTCGGACTGTAGGGTTTAGTGTCTGATGAAGGAGCGTCTTTTTAGACCCTGACGCGTTCAGGACTGGAACCAACAGATACGGTGCTGCCAAGATCACTCTCCCAAGTGAACACCATATTGTTAGGTTATTCTGTATGGCATTTGGATTGGTGCAAAGATAAATTTTCTTTCTTTCACCCATCACCTTATTTTTTTAAATGTAGTTGCTGATACCTGGAGATTAGACTCAATTATTGAGCATAATTGCAGATCAAGGAGTAATTCAGCTGGGATGAAGCGCTTGATGCCATATCCAAGCCTCGTTGATGGTGGCGCCGAGGTAGGGATAGCATGGCCTCCTGCTGATGTCGCGGATTAGCGTGGACTGCACACAATGGCTCGTAACAGCAGTGGCAGTGTCGATCACCTGCTGAACTGAGAGCCATTTCCAATAGCTGGTCCACTGCGTGTGGCCAGAAGGCTCATTAGGCCACACGCAGTGGGCATCGGCTAGATCGGCCACGTGGATGTAGTCACGGATGCAGGTGAGACCTGACGTGGAGTAGTCGTCACCAAAAACTCAAGCTGCGTAATGCGACTTTTCATCGCTTCAAACACCAATAGAATCAGTCAAGATTCCGAGGTGTGATCCTAGCCCAGCTCTTCCGCTGAATAAGGACCAGCCGCATTGCAATAGCAAAAAATCAAGCTGGGTAAGCCGTAAGCAAGGCCAAAATCCCCGATCGCCTGCTCGACCATCCACTTGCTACGGCCATAGGTATTAATCGGCTGCTGCGGGCAGGTTTCAGCGGTAGGGATTTGATCCTCAGCCGGA
>WTGE01000006.1 GCA_011525445.1 Synechococcus sp. CO36386bin_37 | reverse complement strand
TCTCAGATATCCATGAGTCTTCAGCAAATCTTCTTGGTCCTCCCGTAGATGAGCGTTCAAACAACCATCTCTTGCCAACAGGAAGCAATGAGAGTCCAACCGCCCGGCTGATTGCGAGGCTTTGGCAAGAACTTGAGCACGGTGGCGAGGTTGAGCTACACATCGCAGGAAGTTCTCGACCAATTCTGCCACAATTCTTCGAACGTGAATGGTCTCAAGGGACTCACGCTTTGTTTGCACGTCAAGAGCCAGATGGATCTATCACTCTTGAAGCAGTTGCGTGGGAATCGATTCAGCGAGTAGTCGTTCGGAAAGTCCAAGGTTTACCAGACGGTATGTTTCTCGATGAGGGGGAGAGTTAATTTCTCCTCCAACTATGTTTGTAACAACATGTTCATGCCTCATCGTCATCAAGATCACCTTCGGTGATCATTGAGAATCCTTTGGCTGCAAGTGTTTCCAATCCCATTTCTGTATTGTCTACCATGAGCGCAACAACAGGACGTCCCCGCGGCCTCATGAGGACTGGATATGCCTGAATGATATTGATCTCTGCCTGAAGGAGAGCTGTGCAGATTTGAACAAGTGGCTGAGAGTCTTCAGGCAACTCGACGCCGATTAAATCACTTTCAATTATGGCAAGTCCTGCTCGTTCGAGGATTTCTCGGCCTTGTTCTGGGTGGCTTAAGAGGAATCGAACGAAAGCACATTCGCCGGCATCACTGATTGATAACGCAACAATGCGTACTCTTGTTCCGGCAAACCGTCGAACAAGTTCTGCTAGTTGTCCGACGCGATTTTCTAAAAAGACGGTAAATTGCCGCAGAGTCGGCCAGTTTCTTCCACGTGCAGTCGCAAAGCCTACTGTTGCACCTTCACCTGCGTCACTAAAACTTGTCATGCCATATTTCCGTAGTACTGCGGAGCCTTAGAGAATAGGCTTTTTGATTGAGGTAGGTCAACAAATGCCCGCATGCTCTTGTCAAGTTATACAGTTTTAGCATGATTACTCCATCAAAGTTTCTATAGCTCTTACAAGAGGTTTATTTCTGTGACCCACCATGCACCGGATTCTGGCCACTCGCATGAAATCGAAATCCGTGTACGTTACCAAGAAACTGATGGCCAAAGACGAGTACATCATGGGAATTACCTTACATATTTCGAGATGGGGCGCACTGAAATGCTGCGTGCGCAAGGGTATACGTACAAAGCGTTCGAGGACGCCGGCCTCTTTATGGTTGTTGCTGAGGCATCTTGTCGGTACCTGGCAGCTGCGGAATACGATGACCTGCTTATTTTGCGGACGCACGTCGGAAAAATCTCTGCTGCCAGTATTCGCCACACATATGAACTCATACGAGGCAAAAGAATAATTGCAACTGGGGAAACATTGGTTGTTTGTGTTGATTTGGATGGAAAAATCAGAAAGTTGCCTGTCTGGTTACTTCCAAAAAATTAGTTGTCAACACCATGTTGAATTGCAGAGTGTCAACATGAGGAGCCAAAAGTTGTTTTGGCTGGATTGCGTTTCGGCGTACAAATTTGATTCGTTACACACTACGTAGCTGGCCCCAAAGTTCTATCGGGGCCGACGGTTGGCGATCGAGCCAAGGGTGCTTTCGGTAGTAGGCCAAGAGGTCGAATTGCCAGGGTTTCCAAGACGGCCTATGCCATCGGAACCGTCACAGAACTGGTCTGCATCACACCAGTCTAGATCATCGTTTTGGTTTTGGCAGACATAAGCCAAGAGAGATTGCATTTCAGCGGCGGAGATTTCCGCTTCACGAAAGCAGTGGATGATCGTTCTTGTTGGATCAGGACAACAGTGATCAGCATTGTCGGCACTTATGGTAGTTTCCGTTTCATCATGAACATAGTTGTCACAAAGGGTGAATAATTCATCGCGTGTCATAGTTGATTCCTCCGCAAGCGTCCGGTTCTGGCATTGGTTTCAGCTGTTGTGCGTAAGTTTGAATGACTTCTGCACCTCAAACAATCTTTATCCTACGAACCATAGGCACCATTCGTTCAGTGGTGATAAAAATTTCGTTTGGTTTTGGTTAGGATCTCCATAGCGTGTCTAAGGTGGCACGACTAGAAATCTATAAAGTGATACAAAAACAAGCGATAAAGCGGCTTATAAGAATTTCCCCGTTAGTGAACGCGGGGGGGGGAAGCGTCGTAAGGTCGGCCTCTTGTTGAGGGCTTTATTATTCAGACTTTTAGTATTTTAGGACTGAATCTTTTTCGGCCACATGTTCTCAGATTCGTTTAGCTTTTGCTGAATTGCAAGCTTATAGCAGTCTGTTTTTGGCCAATCTTCGCAAGTAGCAGCAGTGTAGAGACTTGTAAGCTATGTGCTACATGCTGCAGATCATAGCCAAGGATTCGAGAAGGCTGCCCGATCACAAGAACAAATTATTTGTAATTCATCAGACCAATTTTCCATATGGGTCGTGTTTACTGAATCACTTGTCTACCACATGACCAGCATCTGGGTTTGGATCGCTGTACCACTGTAGCCTGCACGATAGGGATAGAGGGCATTGTTGGCAGGGCTTCGGTTGTAATAAAGAGCCTCAAACGTGAACTTTGATTGACGATTGTTCTTCGGGTAAAAGTTGAAGCCACCACCATATTCTTGACCGCTTCCATTAAGCCCAGTCACACCGCCGGAGCGTCCGTAAATACCCAATCGTCGTGGTATGAGGCAGAAAGAA
>WTGE01000172.1 GCA_011525445.1 Synechococcus sp. CO36386bin_37 | reverse complement strand
TTTACGGCGATAAGGGTGCCGATATTATCGAAGTGAGAGGTGGTGGCTTTTTCATACCCGAGCCCGCTGCCTTCGATGGCAGTTACGACGATGATTATGATTACGACAGTGATGTCACCGGCTCTACCATTTACGGAGGCGAGGGTAACGACTTCATTGAAAATCTGTTTGGTGACAATTTGCAGCTCTGGGGTGAATCTGGGGATGACACCATAAGAAGCACAAACACGAATAGTGGAACGGGCGTCACCATCAACGGCGGCGAAGGCAACGATTCAATTTTTGCAGCGGCCGTTGACGGAGCCACCTCAATCATCGACGCCGGCATTGGAGCTGATTTGGTTGTTGTTCAAACCGAAGGCTTTTCATCTGGCTCAGAAACATACGTTTTTGAGTCTGGTGATAGTGTTGCTGCAACTAATACTTCCTTTACAGGTGCAGCACTGAACAGTGGTTCAGTTATTACTTTTGAAAATGGAGTTGACCAACTCATTTCAATTGGCAGTGAAGATAGTATCGATATTGACTTCACCCCTACCGAAGTAGACAACATCGACGGCGATAGCGTGTTAGATGTTCTTCTTACCGGAAAAGTTTACGAGGTGACTGGTACTTTCAATGAGGCCAATGGTGAATACACGGTTGGCGCAGGTGCAAATTATCTTTACATCATTGGAGCAGAAAACGAGAGAATTGAGAATGTCTTCACCTCTAGTTCCAATATCCTCATCAGCAACACTCAACTAACTCTTGACCAATTCGTCTGATTAAATCAGAGTTCATCCCAGTTTATTTCTTCGGGTTCTGCATTGCAGGACCCTTTTAATAATTTCTTGTCAATTCATTGACACATCAATGCAGTCTGTACACCAATAATTTTGCATCATTAGATGGTTTCAAGCCAAAGGCATCGGCCATTCCAGATTATATTTCTTCTTCGATGTCTCATAAGTTGGAGAAAGCTGAAATCTTAAATCAGCCAACAATTGTAAATCAGCTTTTGAAGATTCCCCATCACCGGCATTCGCTCTTAGTCCATTCAGAGGCAGAGGAATAGCATCAACTTGCAGCCACTGCAGCAATTCACTCCACAACCATTCTGGGCGTTCAAACAAATCTTCGCTGCGGCCAATCCACAGCTGCTCGGGCGCAAAGAGTTGCTCATAACGCTGCAATTGCAGTTCATAACGACTACGCGCCACATAACTGTGTTCCTGATGGCCCCTATGGCGTTCACCCCGCTTCAGGGCCTCACCGGCAGTGCTTAGTCGTTCAGACTCCGCTGCCAACGCCTCCAACAAAGGCAAGGGCTCCAACCCCAGCCGTTGGCTATGAAACACCTGAGAGAGTGCACGTTTGACAGGATCCCGCAGCAGCACAATCAATCGCGCATGGGGACAGCAGCGCTGAATCCTCTCCGGTGCCAAGGGATGGAAGATGTAATAAGGAGTGAATTCACCGCACTGCTGATGCGGTTCTGCTGCTGCAAATTGTTCTCTGTACCACTGCTCACCACGTTGATAATGCAGTGAGAAAAAATGCAGCTCCTTGTTTGGTGGGAGCATCAACTGAGGATGGGCAGCCATCAAAGTGTGCAACGTGGTGGTGCCACCTTTTTGCACACCAAGGCCAAGAAAATCTGGAAGCCTGTTGGTCATCACCGCAATCTCGATCAAAAAGCCATCCAACCCTCATTTTCACCAATCAACGCGTCTGAACCAACCCGCCTGACCCCTGCATGAATGCGAGCTGCGATGCTGAATCGCGGAGTCAATAGCTCCCTGGATTACCAATACCAACAGCAGCAGCGATGGCCCTTGCGCGACCCAAAAAACTCAAACTGCTGTTTGTCCATCAAGGCTTTCCGGGCCAATACGTTCACATCCTTCAGGCGCTTGCCGAGGAAGGCCATGAATTGGTTGGGCTTGGCCTCCGGCCACCCTCCGATGTCTTGCCCGACTCCCTCACTTACATCCAATACAGACTGGAGAGGGGAAATTCCAAAGACGTTCACCCCTGGGCCTTGGATCTGGAGAGCAAGGTTCTGCGCGGGGAAGCCTGCGCCAAAGCAGCCGCAAAACTCAAAGCCAAAGGGTTCCACCCCGATCTGATTTGCGGCCATCCCGGCTGGGGCGAAATGCTCTGCCTCTCGGATATCTGGCCCGATGTGCCCCTGCTCACGTACCAGGAATTCTTCTACCAATCGCACGGCTTTGATTCCCATTTCGACCCGGAATTGCAGGCCACACCCGAATGGCCAAGCACCGCCAGGCTGCATCTCAAAACCGCCAATACCCTGCTGAACCTGGAACGCAGCAGTTGGTGCGTCACCCCAACACACTTCCAGCGCAGCAGCTTTCCAAAGCACTGGCGTGCGCAGATCAGCGTGATTCACGACGGGATCAACACCGATCAACTCCAACCTGCTGAACATTCAAATCCTCTCAAACTTCCTGATGGCCTTGAGCTCCCAGCAAGCATCCCGCTCGTCACGTTTGTGAACCGCCATCTGGAGCCCTACCGCGGCTGCCACACCATGATCCGCGCTATCCCCGCCCTGCAGGCCCTGGCCCCTGAAGCCCATCTTGTGCTGGTCGGCAGCACCACTGGCACCAGCTACGGCAAGCGATGCCCAAAAGGCGAATGGAAAGATCACTTCTTATCCGAAATTGAAAACAATTACGACCCCTCCAAAGTGCACTTCACCGGCAGCCTTCCTTACGCGAGCTACATCGAGTTGCTGCAACGCTCATCGGTGCACGTATATCTCACCTATCCCTTCGTGTTGAGCTGGAGCCTCTTGGAAGCGATGAGCTGTGGCTGCGCTGTTGTTGGCTCGGATACGGCACCGCTCCAGGAGGTCATCAAACCGAACCGCAACGGGCTACTGGTGAATTTCTTTGATCATCAAGCCCTAGCCCAAAGCGTCCATGATCTCTTGCATGATCGCGATCGCGCTCAAGCCCTTGGGCGAGCAGCGCGCCAGACCATTCTCGACCGCTACAACCTCCAGGATTGTGTTCAGCGACAACTCACCCTGATCAAACTGGTGGCCGGAAGGGGTTTAGGGGTGAAACATGTCTCCCCGGGCATATGCTGACTGGCTGATTGAGGGCTGAATGCAGGTTTCCATCCTGGTGGTGTCTCGTACAGCGGAACTGCTCAACCGGTTCTGCGCAAGCCTGAACCTGGCCAGCAGTCTCCATGACATGGAGCTTGAGATCCTCTGCTCCTGGAACGGCAGCGCTGCCGCTGAGAAACAAATCCAGAACACAAGTCGCTATGACCTGCACATCGCTCAACGCGTTCCATATCACTTCGCCAGCAACATGAATGGGCTGGCCGCCAAAGCCGGTGGTGAGGTGTTGATGTTGGCCAACGACGACCTGATCCTCGATTCGGGCTGCGTGGATGCAGGTCTAAAGCTTCTGAACAGCAACCCAGACATCGGCTTGGTGGGGGCATTGCTGCGCGATCCAAACGACTTCATTAGTCATGCCGGGATCAACTTTGATCCGCGCTGCAAGAGCTATCACCAGCTGGACAGAATCCTCAGCAGCGATGAAGTGGCAGCCATTCCGACTGGACCCGTCGCAGCCGTCACTGGAGCGCTGCAATGGATTACACGCCAGGATTTTCAACAGAATCCATTCAATAACGCTTACCACGTTTGCGGAGAAGATGTTGAGCTCTGCATGGATGTGCAGCAAAGGCTTAAAAAACAGGTTTGGCTTTGCACAGAAGCCACTGCAGTGCATCAAGCCGAAACCACACGTCGACAGGAAGAAAGCCAAAGCGAAAACAGTGAAGATCTGATTCGCTTGAAAGCTCGCGTTCAAGCTTTTATTGAGCAAGCCAGTAAGAAACAACTAAAGATATTGCTGCTGCAACAACAACTTGAATCGATGCATCTCCGTGATGCCATCACCGGTCAATTCGGAGAAACCCTCAGACTGGAACAAGAAGAGCAGAAACGAGTCCTGCTCGATCTACGAGAAGAACGACTCCGCCTCAAACAGCAACTCGAACTCACGGGAGGAGCACAGCAGCCATGACCCAAACCCCATTGAAGGGATTGCGCCTGCTGGTGAGTGGCTTTGAACTCGAGCAAGGCGAACATCGTGGCATCGCTGTCTTCACCAAAAACCTGCTGCGCGCCCTGAAACAAGCAGGAGCGGAAGTGTGGCTGCTCACCGAATGTTCACCGAACGCAAAACGGATTCAAAAGTCCCAGCTCCCGGAAACAATTGCCACAACCATCTTTTGCGCCCAGGTTCTTGAGCGCCTCAATACAACCGAAACGATCAAGGAAAGACTGAAAAGAACAAAAGGGCCTCTCTCCAAACTTCCCCTGTCCCGTTATTGGCTCTTACTCCTAAACAACACCATTCGTTCTCAATGGATGCATCGCCTGTTCCCGCGCCAATCCATTCCCGCAGCGGATCTTTACATCATTCCGAAAAGCGAATTGATCAATAGTCCCTATCAACGCAGTGAACGTCTTTCCTATCTCGCTGACCTTGATGGCCTGATCTGCGCGAACAACTGCTTTCAATCCAGCATGGCGCTCGCCAAACAAAAAACAACAAAAACACTCACCCTTCACTGCGACAATTTTGATGGCTTTATCTGTACCAGCCCACTCAACATCAAGCCCAACGATTGCTCGATTTACGTACAAACGGTTCACGATCTCATTCCGCTCCAATACCAACGCACCCATGACAACCTGCCGTGCTTCACAAGGCGACTGATCAGCGCGAGTCATGCCAGACGTTGGTTTGTCTCGCAAGATGCCCAACGCAACTACAACGCAGCGTTTCTCAGCACAAACTCCGGTGACCTTGAAACAGCATGCAGCGTTGTCACCCAGCCTCCGTCCCTTCAGTTTCCAGGCGATGCCCTCGATTGGGAAAGCCGAACGAATCAGTTGCAGGTGCCCAGCCTGAATCGCAATCTCACGCATTCATTTCAGCCTTTGTCCTATCTGCTGTTCAATTCCTCGGTGGTTCCCCACAAAAATCTGCTTTTTGCTCTCAGAGCCTTCATGGAATCAGGCCTCGAGCAATTGGGATATCAGTTCTGCATCACAGGCAAACCACAAAAAGATGAATACAGCCAAGAGGTGAAAGCGATCGCCAACAACAGCAGAAATATTGTCTTCACCGGATATGTGAATGAAGCCACTAAACGGCAGCTGTATCTCAACGCGTTGGCGCTCATCAGCCCATCCTTAGTTGAGGGCTTTGGCATTCCTGTTCTCGATGCCGCATGCCTTGGCATGACTGCCATCGCCAGCCCCTTGGAATCCCATCAAGAAATACATCACATGAATGACTTTGATCAGCATGTTTTGCTGTGCTCCACGATCCACACCAGCGACTGGGCAAGCGCCATGCGTCTCGTAAGCCAACGGCACCTTCAAGACCTAGAGGGCCAATCGAATCGCTTGCGACAACTCAAGTTGAATGCAATTCGGCAGCAACGCATCTTGCGCTACCGACATTATCAAGCCTCAATCGAACAAGCTTTTCGGAAGTCCGTCTGTTCACTGATCACTCAGCAATCCTGATCCGACTCATTGGAACCCTGGAACGATTCACGAAGCAATGGATCCTATTCCCAATCGTCAGGACGTTATGGCGTCGAGATGGAAAGAGATCTCCTTCTGTTGATGCTCCACACTCATCGCCTTCGCTAACCCGTAGCCCTGCCTTGAAAGTTGCGCCCAGGTTGCATCTGCTGAACATAATGCTTTGAGATGGGTCGCCAAGATTTCGCCACCATCATCCACTGGGAAAAAAAGTGAGCTCGAGTCATGAAATTCACGATGCACAGCGATATCGCTCACCAGAGTTGGAATCCCCTCAGCCTTGGCTTCCAGCACCGGGTAATCAAATCCTTCCTCCGTGCTGGCCGACACCAAAGCCAAGCTCGATCGCAGATATTTCAGCAAAGCCTCTCGCGTCAGTGATGACAGCAACTCCACCTGGTGCGGCCTTGGCAACTGCCGGATCAACTGCTTGAGCTGTGGAGTGAGGCGACTTTCGCGGCCCACGATGCGCAACGTTCCCCGCCATTGCGGCAACAATCGCTGAACTTCAGCCAAGCCCTTCAGCAGAGCCACCAGATTTTTATTGGCGTCGTGGCGGGCGAGAACAAGCAAATCTTCGCTCTCTGGCGCTTGCACAGCTGGCCGTTCCACAGCAATCCCATTCGGCACCACCACCACATCCCCAGCAGAGGCACCAAACTCCACCAACTGATCAGCCACGGTGCAGCTGATTGCTATCAAACGCTTGGCACAACGCACATGAAAAGGCAACAAAAAGCGATAACGCAACCATGCCTTACGACTATTGGATTGCCTGAGGGGAGTTAAATCATGGCAGGTGATCAACTGCGGTACCTGGGGCCAGCAGAGCAAAGCATCAAAGAAAGGGGAATACACCCCAGCCAGATCAGAAGGAATCAAGCCATGGCCCCGCAACACAGCTGATAGATCCGTGCTGTGCTGACTCAAGCTGTAGCGCTGAAGCAGGCGGGTCCAGCGCGACGGCGCCCATGAAATCATGTCTTGGCTCCAATCCCCTGGAGAAAACAATGCTCCTTTGCCCTGAGAATCCAATTGCAAACGCAGACCGGGCAGTCCAGGCACCACACGCCTGACATAACTACCAAAGCCAGAGTGGCCTGGCTGCCAGGGGAGCAAGTTGATCAGCGTGGTCAACAGAACACCTTCATTTAAATCAGGAAAGGAAGATTTGGGCGTTCATAATTCAAACGACGCACAGCAAACCAGACACCAACCAAATTAATCGCCAGAAGAACAATCGCCACGCCCCACTGCAACTGACCCGTCATCAAGGTGTGGCGAACAGGGCTTAAAACCCGATAAAAAGGATTGAAATTCGCAATCCAAACACTAGGGCCCAAACTTTCCTTGCGATACAGAATTGGAGACAGCAAAAAGACCAACTGCATCGCGATAGGGACCAATTGATAGAGATCACGGAAGCGTGCCCCCACCAAGCAAATCAATAACGGGAACCAGAATAAAAACATAAATAAATTCAAAACTGGCAGCCAACCGCTCACCACTAAATGCAGTAACAACGTGTGCTGAAAATAGCTAAGAGCAACCACAACCATGAGAAACGACTGTACAAAGGTCTGCATCTGAAACGCCCATTCTTCCAGGGGATAAAAAATAGGATTAATATTGGTATTATGAACGTGGGACTGATTATGTTCGAATAAATTAGGAGCATCAATCACAGCAGCACTGATGCTGTTCCAGATCACCAACCCGAGCCCTAAAAGAACTACATACTGGGCGAAATCATCCACCTTGAAAACATATCGATAAACGGATGCCAGTACGGCTATTGAAAACAGGTTGGAAAGTCCCAGCCAAAAACTGCCCAAAACAGTGCGTACAAAACGGGCCTGCGTGCGTGCTGTCGCGGTAAACCACCAAACACGACGCAACTTCCATGCATCAGCGAGAGTGCGTTTCACGCTGGCGGGCCGAGTTCCCAGCGACAACTTTGGCGCAGAAGTTGACATCATTAACGGTGGTAAAACTGCAGCGCCTCATCAAGAGGACCATCAAAGGCAAGCGTCCCCTCTGCAAACACCAACCCACGCGTGCAAAATCGCTTCAACAGTTCATCGGAATGGGAAGCCAACAGCAGCGTTCCTGTCGTAGCCAAAAACTCACTCAGTCGCTGCTGGGCGCGCTCATAAAAACTACTGTCACCAGCGCCAAAGCCCTCGTCCATCGCCAAGCAATCGTGGCTACAAGCTGTTAACAAAGCAAACAACAAACGCGCCGACATACCTTGGCTGTAAGTCTTGATCGGCAGCCGTACAAAATCGCCCAGACCAGAAAATTCCACAACATCATCGCAAAATGCAGGGAAGCCACGCAGGTTGCCATTCACCATCAAGTAGTGGGCCTTCACTGCCTGCAATCCACTCAGCTCCGGGCTGGTAATAAAACTCTTATGAATCATGGGAAACACCCGAACACTCGCTTCAAACAGGCCAGACGTGTGCTGATAGATCCCGGAAATCATCCGCAGAAACGTTGACTTACCAGCCCCGTTATGGCCAATCAGAGCAATGCGTTCGCCTTCACGGATCGTACAGGTCACGTCCTGCAACGCCGTGACCACAGCCCCGCCCCGACGACGACTCAATTTTCCACCCGTGACCGATCGGATCAACGCCGATTTGAGACTGCGGGTCTCGTTGGTGAGCACCGGAATCTCTAAGCGCACATGCTCCATATGCAGCACCACTGGCCTATGTTCAAGCGCCAGATGTTTGTCTGGGCGAGCTGCAGGAGACGTCATCGATGACGTGGTTGGCGAATCGAACTGGGACATCGGCAGCAGGTTAACCTCTGGATCCTTTGCTCCCTACGTCGCTCGACAGAAGCCCAGACAACCGTTGCGTCCAGACTCCACGGGCAAACAGCTGCTGATAACGGTGACGGGATTGCTCACCGAGTTGGTTCAGAAGCAGACGGTCCTCAGCCAATCGGCTCAGCACAGCTGGAAGTGCCTCTGGAGTTTGATCCCACAACAGTGCCGGCAACTGGGCGACCCAGCCCATCCCTGAGCGATAACGCTGAAAAGCCAACGCTGGAATTCCAGCCGCCATCGCTTCAAGCTGCACAATTCCGAACGCCTCATTGCAGCGGTCCGAGGGCAGCACCAGCACATCAGCCCAGGCGAGTTGCTCCACCTTGCAGGCTTCATCCACCTGGCCATAAAACTGCACAGGCGCCTGATCACCAAACAGGCTCAGGCTCAGGGCCTCAAAGGCCTGCCGCCTGGGACCATCCCCCAGAACGGCCAACTGCCAAGGAGCCTTCAAGCTTTCAAGGGACCGCAACAACCAATCAAGGCGTTTGTAGCTATCCAAACGGCCTATGAATATGAGTTTCAAAGGTTCAAGCTGTTGGCTGCGGTGGGCAGGAATCGCCAAGGCTTTTGACTCCTGCTCCGCACTCAGGCAGCAGGACAACACTTTCACCCTGGGCTGCGAGCAGCCACAACGAACCAACTCCTGGGCCAGAAGTGGAGAAGTCGTAACCACGGCAGAAAACCGAGGCAGGAGCCGAAGCACCAACCACTGGTAGACGACAAACAATCGGCCCTGAAGCCCTGGCGCCGGTTCAAGAAAGCAGTGCCAATGCACACTCACCCAACGACCAGGATGCAGCAATCGCGCCAGCAAGAGAACCAACAACACCCCTGGGGAGGGCAAGTGACCATGCAAAGGGCGCCGAGATCGAAGCAGAGCCCAGAGCCCTCGTGAAGGCAAAGGCAAGACCAATCGTCCCAGCGAAAGACTGCAGGGCAACACCCTGCGGGTGTAAGGCACGGGGAGGGCATCCTGCTCAACTTTTGAGCGACCCTGCACATCAAAGCTGTACACCGTCCCACTCCAAGCAGACGCCAACTCATGAACAACACGTTCCACGCCGCCATAGCCGGGCGGCCATTCGCGCAAGAGCTGGTCAGCGCTTTCAATCACAGGCCAATGGCAACGCCAGCCAGGGGTGGCGATCCTGAAGGGTGAGGGAAAGGGGCCGTTGCAGCCGGCTTGTGGCGTTCACGGTCATCGAATTGGTATGGCTGCGATACACCGCGAGAACGTGCGGACATTGCACCCCATGAAAGCCAGCCTCCACAAGCTTGCACCAGAAATCAAAATCTTCCCAACCCCCCTCAATGTGGGTATAGCCCCCCACCTTTTGCCAAGCTGCACGCCGGACCAGCGCCATTGCATCGATGTAATTCCCATTGCGCAATTTTGCCTGCTGCCAAGAGCCGAATCCCACCAAACTGCGCTGTTCATCCGGCCTGCCAGCCTCCGCTTCAACACCCAACAGCGGATGGACCACTGCGACGGAACCATCGACCTGCTCCGCCAGAGACATGCAGGAAGAGACAGCCATCGGCAACAGCAGATTGTCTGCGTCGAGAACAAAGCACCAGGCAGAAAGGGCTGCATCAAAAGCCGTGTTGCGAGCAGCCGCCAGCCCGCAATTCCTGCGATGGCGCAACAACACACATCGCTTAAACCGCTCCTGATGGTTCTGCATCCAAGCCTGCACCAGTTCAGCACCCCCATCCGTGGAAGCGTCATCCACCACCACTAACTCCAGGGCAGCTTCTGTTTGCCGGACAACGCTATTGAGCGCTGTCTCAATCCGGTCTGAATAGTTATGGAGACTCACCACAACAGCGGCACGTGATTCCAGGTCGCTTTCGGATTGCGAAGCCTTGAAGTCAAAGAGAACTTCATTGTCTTGAGCTGGTCGTTCATCCACCACCACATACGAACGCTCGCCTCGATGCACCATCCGCAGATCAGCAGGGCTGAAGGATGGCTGCAAAGCCACAGGAGGATGGTGAAGGCCATGGAGCAGGGCACACTCCTCAGGCAATGAAGCCGTTGGCCAAACCAGGCGTGCTGCGGACTGCGCCGCCGCCTGCAACCAACCAGCCCGAACCAATCCCTGCTGAAGTGTGCATACCATCAGTTCAGGCCAGCCTGGGTGGTACTGAATTGGCACCCGCTCCGATTCGCGATCCAGCGGAGCAAGAGCTGCAAAATGACTGGCTTCTGCAATCAGGGCTTGGTCGAAAACCGAACCTGCAGGACCTAACACCAACACACAGCCAGGCGTCACAGGTGCAAGACCGAAAGCGCAGGCCCATTGCGATGGGCTCGCAGCATCAACTTGTGCAAGCCAACCGTTTTGCTCAGATTGAGAATCCAGCCACCAGGCCTTCAGACCCAAAGCCCGCATTAACAGAACCCTAGCGGGATCCGGATCCCAGATGGCCTCCTGAGCGGAGAGAAGATTGAGCCAATGCCAAACCCTATCGGGCTCAGGCAACTCCAAATTGATGGCTAGGTGGCTAAGGCCATGAGGCCTGCCCTGAGCAGCCCCAGAAAGATGAAGTTGGTGATCACTCGACGCATCAGCATCTAATCCACGGTTGGCAAGCGCAGGAATCGGCAGATGCTGCAACAGCAGATGGGGCTTCAGCTCCAGCCAAGACATCCCACAACAACTGATCCGTGGATGCGCTGCCAAAAGCACGGGCTCAGTCAGCTGGGGCGCGGGGTGGTGTTGCCAAACCTCAAGCCATCGCGACCAACAGTCAGGCTGCTCACGAAGTTGTTCCGATGCTGGGACCGTGGCCTGATCGCGCTTCAGCCTCCTCGGAACACGCGGACGCGAACGCCACCGTCGCGCCATTGACGATCCAGTCCTCGACTGCAGTGACAACAAGTTCTGATACAACCTGGGCAAAGCGGGGTCCAGCCAAGCGGGTGCTTGGTCCGCCTCGGTCTCTTGCTTCAGGCGCACCCTGCTCCGCTGCAGCTCTGGGCGCACCAGGACCAACGCCTCTTGCTGCAGTTCACGAGAGGGCTCCAGCTCCGGCAACGCTTCCAGAAGAACTGAAAGCTGCTTCTCAGGAGCCTCAAACCAGCGGCCGTAATCAATCACAGTGACTGGAACACACGCGTTGGCAGCTGCTTGCAAAACTTCCGTGTTGTGGAGCCACCAAAGCTGCTGAGCACGGCTGTGATCCATTCCGGTAATCGGTCCATCGCGATGCACCAAAGAAGTCGCCACCTCAGCAGGGTCGCGACAAGCCAAAATCAGACGCAATGGCAGATCAAGCTCAGCGGCCAAATCCAGCCACAGGGGCAACAGACGACTCGTCCGAGGATCCTTCAGACCCCAAGGCCCCTGATGCTGCCCGCTTTCAGAGAGGAGTAGCTCTCGAATCTGCTCACGTGCAACTCGAGTCGCTGCAAGGGTTTTCCATTCGGGCGGAAGATCCAAACACCCTTGTGCTGAAGGCCACCATCTCTCGAGATTGATCAGAAGACGTTCCTGGATCTCCACAATCTGATCCCACTCAAAATATCCCTCAGGATTGTGTTGATCAGCTGCGATGACCTCACCCGGCAGCGCCAAGCCCAGGCGCTGCAACACTCCACCTAACAATGATGTACCGCTGCGGTGCATCCCCAGCACAAGAACGAGAGGGGAAGACCTCATATCCCGCCAAAACATGTGCAACCAAAATCGTACGCCCAACCGTCACGAAAACCAGGACTGGATCAATTAACAAATTACTAATTCGATCACTTTGGCAATATTTATCGTGTTTACTGGTTATACTAAATTCATCATCAATATATTTGAAATAAGTTTCGCGCTGATCAATTCGTATTTCCCGCGCACAAGCAATTCACCCAGCAGACCTTCATGACATCCGACATTCGCCCCACCTGTGCATGCCTTTAAAAGGATCGTTCCAAACTGATCGTCGAGGCTTGGCATTGAGGCCCAGGTTGTGACTGTTGTGGTCATCAGCATTTCCTACAAGCCACACAAGTTGAGTCTTCATCGCCCGCTGGCCTTGAGAACCGTTTTGATGGTTCGGAACAGAATGACCAAATCCAGCCAGGTGCTGAAGTGCCGTAGGTAGTAGAGGTCATAGGAGAGCTTGAGATCAGAATCCTCAATGCTGCTGGCATAGGGAGCGCACACTTGCGCCCAGCCGCTCAGCCCTGGCCTCATCCAATGCCGCTTGCGATAGTGGCGGATATGCTGCTCCAATTCCTGCTCCAGCTCGGGCCTCTCGGGCCGGGGGCCGATCAAACTCATCTCCCCGTTGAGCACATTCAGTAATTGAGGCAACTCGTCCAACCGCACCTTGCGCAACCAACGGCCCACTCGGGTGATGCGCCGATCACCAAGCTCCGTCCAGATCGCGGGCGACCCGGGGGACTGCACTGACATGGTGCGCAACTTCAGCACTGTGAAAGGGCGGCCCAACCAGCCACTACGTTTTTGAGCATAAAAAATGGGTCCTTGGTCCTCCCACCAAATCAGCAAGGCCGCCACAACCATCAACGGTGCGGTAACCACCAGCAGCACCAGGGCCACCAAAAAATCAGCAACGCGCTTGAGCTGGGCCTGAATACTGAAGGTCACAGCCCAAGGCAGATCGTCATACGACAACCCCTGATCGGAAATCAAAGCCGAAGGCAGGCGTTCCTGCATGGTTTCAAACAATCTCTCAGGAGAGACCACTCGAATTAAACGCGGATCAACCGTTTCCAGGTGTTGAAACAAGCCCTGCAACGTGGGGTCGCGATGGATCTGTGGCGCAAGGGTCAACACCATCGACTCGCCAGCGCTGCTGAGCTCATCTTCAAGCTGTCTGGGCTGGATCGAATACAACGGTTCTCTCTGGGGCACTCTCCGCCAAGCCTGCAGAACCTTGTCCCGCTCCTGATCAGCGGCAAGCAGCAGCAGCCGCGGAGATTCCGGCAGAAACACTCCACGATGCAAACCAATCCTCACCACCAGCGACCAAACACTCAGTGCAGCGAGCCAAACAAACTGCACTCTTCGGTAGACCAACCACACTTGACCACTGGGGTTGATGAGCCAACGTGCAACGGCCACGGCCGCCAAGGTCGCCGCCGCCGTCAACAACAGACGTTGAATCAGCACCCCAAGTGATAAACGACGCCAACGAAGAACTGTGTAGCTTCCGAACAACCACCCCAAAAGGGGATAAAGCAGGAGACAAAACAAAATCCAGGGGTATTGGCCTTCAAGTTGCGAGCCACCGATCTCCAAATCAAAAACCAGCGGAATCCGCATAATCAACGCCAGAAGCAGGAGTTGACCAAACCAATCGAGCAGCAAAGCCAAAAGCAGCTTTATGCGTGGATCAGGGCCCAACATCAATAACTCACCTCCGGCAATACAAAAACCAACCACCTGCCGCTGACTCCGGCAGGAATCGATCTGCCGTCCAGCATGGACTATGCCTTCGCAATCTTGAGATATTTCAACACGCCAAGCGGCGAACCCCAGGGCGATGATGGGAAGCGATCTGTACTGATATGGCCAGGATCCAGTTGGTGGAACATGCCCCCGGCGCTCCTGGCCTGCGGTGGTTTGGCTTGGGCCCCGATCTCAGACCAAGCCGCGGCTTGCTCAAGCTGCGTCGCTTACTGCAGAAGCATGCGTTCTGGGCGCGGGAGCGAAATACAACAGATCTCAAACGGATGCTGGCAGGCAGCACCGTGGCCGTAAGCCTTTGGCGAGGCAAGCGAATGGTGGGGTTCGGGCGGGCTACCAGCGACGGAATCCACAGGGCCGTGCTCTGGGATGTTGTTGTGGCAGGAGACCTTCAAGGCCGCGGCCTGGGTCGCCGTGTTGTTGAAGCTCTGCTCAGTGCGAAAGCCATTCGCAACGCCGAGAGGGTGTATCTGATGACAACCAACAGCTCTGGGTTTTACCAACAATTGGGGTTTGAACCCGCCAGCCCACAGCAATTGCTCATCCGCAAGCAATGATTGGCAAAATCAACAACGCAACAATGCCTGTCGAAACGTTGTGACCATGAGAATCGTAAGGCTCTAGCTCTAGGCCCTTCTCCCCGAGGGTCATTCAACTCAACTCTTTTCTGGAACGAATGTCTCAATGGGAAAGCGCATGCCCATTGAGTGAAGAATTCATGATCAAGCGGATGAAGAGATTCGAACTCTCGACCCTCTCCTTGGCAAGGAGATGCTCTACCACTGAGCTACATCCGCAAGCCGACGTAAGACTTTACTTAGTACGACCCGAGAAGCATGCAACATCAAGGGGCTGTTGGTCAATGCCCCCGCAAGGCTTGCATCAAAGAAGCCATCTCCAGAGCCTGCAATCCGTAACTCCAGCCAAGATTGCTCTTGATGCCAGCCCGCTCCAGCGCCTGTTGCATCGTGTCGGTAGTCAACACCCCGAAAATCACAGGAACACCCGTGTCCCTCGCCACGGTGGCAATGCCTTTGCTGGCTTCGCTCACCACCACATCAAAATGGGGAGTATCGCCCCGAATTACAGCACCAAGGGTGATTAACACCTGATAGCGACCGCTACGAGCCAGATTCTGAGCCACAACCGGCAGCTCAAAAGAACCCGGTACCCAGGCCACGTCCAATTGGCCACTGTCGGATGACGTGTCAATGCCATGACGTGACAAGCAATCCAAGCAACCACTCAGGAGCTTTCCCGTGACGAGATCATTGAAACGTGACACCACCACAGCGATACGAGCCTGGCCCACATCGGTGAATCGTCCTTCAAACGTGGCCATGAAAGGGAAGGAGCAAGTGCATTCATGCTCCCATCAAGCTGAAACCAGTCCGAACGTGGTTTTCAGACCACGAAGTAGCTCACACCCCAATTGAGCAGCACCAAGGCCACCCAGGCGATCCCACCCAGCAAAATCAGGCGGTTGGAGCGTCCGCTGTCCTCATTGGACGCGTACAGCACGGGAACCGCCACGATGAGGGCAAACGACATCACCACCAGGGCCAGCACGGTGAGAGTGTTGAGGATCTGCATGGAATTTGGTCGACGCCCAGTCGGTGCAAAAGATTCTCACACGCACCCCGATTGCTTGCCCACCTTGGAATCAAGCTTCACAGCTTGTGGTGATCCATCTGTCGTGCATCCGTGGAGATGAGTCTTACGATCCGCTCATCGCTACAACAGCCGTGCCCCAACCGGACCGGACCCTGCAGGGCAACCTTTTTGGGGAATCTGAACCAGCCCGTTCGGAACCAATCAACAACCAACAGAAACAGCCTGAACTCAATGAGCTGAATGAACTTGAGCTCACGCAAGATGCCAAGCAACGTCCCAGAAAACGTCAGCAATCCGAACCTTCCACACCCCACGAGACCGAAACAGCACAACCGGGAGCCACCCCAAGCGCCCAGGCAAACCAGGCCTATCAAGAGGACGATTTACCCCCCTGGTCGCACCACAGCCAGGTTGAGCGCCAGCAGCTCACTCCGATGCTGCGGCACTACGTAGAGCTCAAATCCGCCCATCCCGAACGGATCTTGCTCTACAGACTCGGCGATTTCTTTGAATGTTTTTTTGAAGACGCCATCCAACTCTCAAGGTTGCTCGAGCTCACTCTGACGAGCAAGGAAGCAGGGAAACAGATCGGAAGGGTGCCCATGGCAGGAATCCCCCATCACGCTGCCGAGCGGTACTGCGCTGATCTGATTCAACGCGGCCTCAGCGTGGCCCTCTGCGACCAACTCGAAGCCGCACCAGCCAATGGATCGGCCAAAGGGACCTTGTTGCGCCGCGAGATCACCAGGGTGCTCACACCAGGGACCATCTTGGAAGAAGGCATGCTCAGTGCTCGCCGCAACAATTGGCTTGCGGCAGTGGTGGTCGAGCCGCCTCGCGGCCGGCAACCCTTCCGCTGGGGGCTGGCCTGCGCTGATGTGAGCACGGGCGAATTTCTTGTCCGCGAACAAGACAACAGCGCTGCCTTGCATCAGGAGCTCGCACGGCTCAATCC
>WTGE01000081.1 GCA_011525445.1 Synechococcus sp. CO36386bin_37 | reverse complement strand
AATTACTGGACCCATTCACCGATGTGCAACGGGTGCGCCTGGGGCTCACCGGCATCGGCACCGGCATCGGCCTGATCGCTGGTCTGGTGTTCAAGAGGTTGCGCCTGCAACTCATGCAGCAGGTGCGCACGATGCCCACCGACTTACTGATCAGCCGATCAGTCGGCCTGATTCTCGGTCTGCTCGTCGCGAACTTACTGCTGGCGCCGATTCTTCTGCTTCCGCTAGCGGGGAGCATCAGCCTGGTGAAACCTCTTGCTGCAGTTCTCAGCAATGTGTTTTTCGGAGTTCTGGGATACAACCTCGCGGAAGTTCATGGACGCACCCTGCTACGGCTGTTCAACCCCACCAGCACGGAAGCCCTTCTGGTGGCCGATGGTGTTCTCACTCCAGCCACTGCCAAGATCCTCGATACGAGCGTGATCATTGATGGTCGGATTCGCGGAATGCTGGCCTGCGGTTTGCTGGAAGGTCAGGTCATCGTCGCTCAATCCGTCATTGATGAGATGCAACAGCTGGCAGACTCCTCCAATTTGGAGAAGCGTTCGAAGGGGCGGCGCGGACTCAAGCTCCTGCGTGAGCTACGCGACACCTACGGTCGTCGACTGGTCATCAATACCACCCGCTATCAAGGGGCAGGAACTGACGATCGATTGCTTTTGCTTGCCGGTGACACAGGGGGCACCCTGGTGACCGCTGACTTCAACCTGGCCCAGGTGGCCGAAGTCAAAGAGATCAAGGTGATGAATCTGAGTGAATTAGTCATTGCCCTGCGCCCAGAGGTGCAACCCGGTGATGAGTTAATGCTCAAAATCGTGCGCGAAGGCAAAGAGGAAAGTCAGGGCGTTGGGTATCTCGAAGACGGAACCATGGTGGTTGTTGAGGAGGGCCAAACCTTGATCGGATCCCGCCAACCCGTTGTGGTGACTGGGGCTCTACAAACCCCTACAGGTCGGATGGTTTTTGCACGCCGGGACAAAAACGCCTCCAGGACCAACCGAAGCGGCAAGGGCGCCAAGACGAAGACCTCACGCACGAACAACAATCAGGAGCAACCCACCTCGGAACCCCGCTAAGCTCGCTCTACGACAGGGATAGCCAGCCGAATGACGACATCAGCGCCTTACTACGGCGACTCAGGCGTGATGCGCACTCCGCCACCGGATTTGCCCTCCTTAATGCTCAAAGAGCGAATTGTTTATCTGGGCTTACCTCTTTTTTCAGATGGAGATACCAAGCGTCAGCTTGGTCTCGATGTCACAGAACTGATCATTGCTCAGCTTCTCTATTTGGAGTTCGACAACCCCGAGAAGCCGATTTTCTTCTACATCAACTCCACAGGCACCAGCTGGTACTCAGGCGAGTCGATTGGATTTGAGACCGAAGCTTTTGCAATCTGCGACACTCTTCGCTACGTGAAGCCTCCCGTACACACGATCTGCATCGGCCAAGCGATGGGGACCGCTGCGGTGATTCTGTCCGCAGGCACCAAGGGCCAGCGGGCTGCTCTCCCCCACTCCTCGATCGTGTTGCACCAGCCCCGTAGCGGAGCGCGCGGCCAGGCCACAGACATTCAAATCCGTGCCAAAGAGGTGTTGCACAACAAACAAGCGATGCTCGAAATCCTGTCGAACAACACCGGTCGCAGCATCGAAGAACTTTCTGCTGATTCGGATCGAATGAGCTATCTCACGCCGCAAGAAGCGGTGTCCTACGGCTTGATCGACAGAGTTCTTGAAAGTCGCAAGGAACTTCCCAATGAGGCAGTCGTCGCCTGAAGAATCTGCCACCAGGCAACAGCAGCGACCAGCATCACTAGCGCCATAAGCATCGTTTTTTCAATTCTTCCACCCACGTCCTAGACCCATGCCAATCGGTACCCCCAGCGTTCCCTACCGGCTCCCAGGCAGCCAGATGGAACGCTGGGTTGACATTTACACCCGTCTCGGAGTCGAAAGAATCTTATTTCTTGGTCAAGACGTGAACGACTCAGTCGCCAACAGTCTTGTCGCCCAGATGCTGTATCTGGACTCTGAAGACAGCAGCAAGCCGATCTATCTCTACATCAATTCCCCCGGTGGATCGGTCACCGCTGGCCTGGCCATCTACGACACCATGCAATACGTGAAGAGCGATGTGGTCACCATTTGCGTGGGACTTGCAGCATCCATGGGAGCATTCCTTCTGACAGCTGGCACCAAAGGCAAGCGCCTGGCCCTTCCACACAGCCGCATCATGATTCACCAACCTCTCGGGGGAACCGCTCAACGCCAGGCCAGCGATATCGAGATTGAAGCAAGGGAAATTCTGCGTATGAAAGAGATGCTGAATCGTTCCATGGCCAACATGACAGGCCAAAGCTTCGAAAAAATCGAGAAAGACACTGATCGCGATTATTTTCTGAGTGCCGAGGAGGCCAAGGAGTATGGCTTGATCGACAGGGTTATTTCTCATCCCAACGAAGCCTAAGCAAAAAGGCAACAAGCGATATGTTGAAACCACGACTTTTATTCTTTAACGCAATCATTTAGCTAATAATTAACTAACAGCTGAATACCTCTATCATGAATCCATTGGGATTGCTTGATAATTACCTTCTCACTAACAATAGTGGTTTAGATACAAAGTCTCTCATTGATGATTATTTCCTTGAGATATTCGGTGATTTTCCAGCGGAAACTCTGAATTCCAGCGACTTATCCATCTTTGACGCCACCTTGCATGCAGTCATAT
>WTGE01000343.1 GCA_011525445.1 Synechococcus sp. CO36386bin_37 | reverse complement strand
CTTCACCCCCTGTGGCTGTGACCCGGTGCCCGATTGATGCATGAGCTCACCCTGTTCAGCCGCACCGGTTGCTGCCTCTGTGAAGGCTTGGAATCCCGCTTGCGCGCCCTCGATCTCCTGGGGCTCTCGATCGAGCTGACGGTGATTGATATCGATGCGCCCGGCACCCCCCAGGAGCTGAAGGCGCGCTACGACCTCGAGGTGCCTGTGCTCGCCCTCGATGGCGGTGAGCTGCCCAGGGTTTCCCCGAGGCTGGGTGGTGAGGCGCTGCAGCAGTGGTTGTTGCGCTGCCTGATGAGCTGACGCTGGGCTCGGTCCCACGCATCGCCTCAGTCCGCCTGGACGATATCGGCCGAAGAAGGCTGGGTCACATCTTTTGTGTAGAGAACAACGTCATTGCCATCGCCCCCGGTGTAACTGATGAATAATTTTTGGCCTTCATGGCGTTTGGCTTGAACTAAATCGCCGTGGTCGTAATTTTTGAAGCTCCCGAATTGTTCGCCGCTGATATCAATGATTTTGTGCTCTTTGCCGGGCTTGAGGATGTAGTCGTCGATGAGTTTGACTCTGAGTCGTCCTCCGAGTAGGGCGTCTCCATTGATATCGATGAAGTCATGATGGCTGTCTTCGCGATCCATTTTCTTGTCGCGGTGGCCGCCCAGTTCGATTTTTAGTTTCCCTTTGTGTTTGATGAAGTTACCGTCGATTCGGAGGCCCCCGGCTGAATTGCCTGGTGCCACTTTTCCCCCTTCGTAGACTGAACCTTGAATGGTGCCAGTGCCGCTGATTGTGCCGTTGTTGTTCAGCGTGCCATTGATGGTGTTGATTGTGCCGTTATTGATGATCGTGCTGTTATTGGTCAGGGTCCCGTTGTTAATGATTTCGCCGGAGACGAGCAGTGTTGTTGTGTTGGTAAACGTTCCATTGATCGTGAAGGTCTCGCTGATGCTGGAGGGTTGTTCCAGGTTGAGATCCTCTCCCGATCCGACTTGGAGGTTATTGCCATTACTGTCGCTGATTGAAGGTTCGCTGTGGCTGTGAGCTTGCAGTTGACTGCTGATGAGATTGACGGTGTCTCTCCCTCCAGATGTCCCTAAACGGTAGGCCGATAAGCCTGCCCCTTGGGCGCCATTCTGGCTGCCGATTACGGCGCGTCCTTGAAAATCAGGCAGTCCAAAGCTTGAACGACCATTGCCCCCATAGTTTGTGCCGAGCAGGCTGAACAGTGCTGCGTTCTGGGTGATCGGCATCAGTTGGCCGAAAGCAGATAGTGTGTTTCTGGGAGCGAAGTTGTACCCGCTGAGACCAATGGCGGCGATGTAGGAGTCAACACCGATCAGGCTGGCTGAGCTGGCATGAGGCTCTGCATTGTGTTGATGCTCGGCGAAAAGGTGCTGTTTCTTGGGGTATTTGCGAACGCCGATGGACAGGCTTCCATGCATCAAATTCCTGGGTTGATCCCGATGGTTCTGGCCGAGGATGTGCGCCTGTTCGTGCAACAACGTGGTGAGTAGGTCGTAGTGCTGCGAGGCTTTGCCTTGGTCGGCTGCTCGAGCCTTGGTGTATGGATCTCGGGTGTTGTATTCACTTGAACTGTGCGGGGTTGGGTCCATGAACCAGCCACGACCGCCTGCATCACGGTCCAGCCGAATGCTGTTGCTAGAGCTCACTTCTGCCAGTCCCCCCCCTGGCAGATCTGCAAATTCCACGGTGAGGTTCTGGATGTGCTGCAACTGAGCTGGTTTGGCCCCAAGGTCTTGCCAGATGACGCTGCTTGCTTCAAGCAGCGTTTCAAGGGCTTTCTGGGCCTGGCGGTCGCTGATCGGCGTGTTCCCGTTCAGCACCTGTGAGGTGCCGCTTGGCTCTGGGGCCAGTGCATGGCTCGAATCAGCATCCAGGGAACGAGGTGGGTAATCGCCCCTTATCCCCACAACATGGTTGAGGCCCAGCCATGGCTGCTGGATGGTGATGGAGGCTGATGTTCCAGCGTTTCCCGTGGATTCATCACTCCCCGGTTGGGTGTGGCTGTGGAGAGCCAGTTGTGCTTCGGTCAGTGTTGTTTCAAAGCTTCCGCCCCGTTGCCCGAGTCGTACGGGCGGGAGCCCTTTTCCTGCACCTGTGCCGATGGCAATGCGTCCTCGCAGGTCGGGCAGGGCAAAGGTGGTACGGCCATCGCCGCCGAAGTTTGTGCCGAGCAGGCTGAACAGTGCTGTGTTCTGGGCGATCGACAGAAGCTGGCCGCCGGCCACCGCCCAACCGCGCGGAGCGAAGTTGCCGGCAAACCAGGCGATGTCGCCGATGCCTGGATCGCTGGACAGGGAGCGGGAGGGATAAAGGCCCTGCCTGGCCACCACGGGAAGCAGCCCGAGGCTGGGCATGGTGGTGGGCAGTGTGGTGGCACCACCCGTTGAACCCGTCTGCGCGCTGTCGGCACTGTGGCTGTGGGCCGGTGTCGAGGCCAGTGTTGCCGTTTCACTGCCGATTTTTTGGCCCAAGCGGATCCCCGCCAGGCCAGGACCCGTGCCAGCGCCGATCGGTACCCGCCCGCGCAGGTCGGGCAGGGCGAAGCTGGAGCGACCGTTGCCGCCGTAGGTGGTGCCGATGACGGAGTAGAGGGCTTCGTTGCCGCTGATGGGAAGGATCTGTCCGTTGCAGAGCGCCCAACCGCGCGGAGCGAAGTTGCCGGCAAACATCGCCACGCTGCCCAGCAGCGGATCCCTGCTCAAGTTTCGGCTTGGGTA
>WTGE01000258.1 GCA_011525445.1 Synechococcus sp. CO36386bin_37 | reverse complement strand
GGGAACTGGAAACCCCCATTGCCAAGGCAATCCTGGCAGGTCGCTTTGGCGAGGGGCAAACAATCCTGGTCACACTCACTGAAGATCAGCTCAACCTCAAGCTGAATAATTCGAAGCACATGAAAACGTGATGCAATGGGCAACGGTTCTCCAGGCCCAGCTCAATCACTCGTGGAACAGGTTGAACCTGGCCCGAGACTTCATCACTTGCTGTTCTGGGGGAGCAGTGAAAACTGCACCACCCAGGAAACGTATGAAGCAGTTCTAGCCCCAAGGAAGATCAACCTCGGAATCATTCACCACCAAAGCTTCAATACCTTTGGCTGTTAAAAAGTCGAACGTCTGATTATTGTATATCGCCTTAACAAACACAGCCTGAGATTCATCAACAAACTCATAGGAGAAAGAATACTTTTTATTGGATCTGATTTCAACAACATCGTACCCATCCTGCCCCTTGATCAAGGCGGGAGAGTAATTAGAGATGGGATCATCCCCAGAATAATAAGAATCAGTCGAGAGAATTAAATAATCATCACCATCGCTGCCACGAAGAGTGGACCCCAGGCCTGCATGCACTGAATAACGATCTTTTGCTTTAAAGCCAGAAAGATCAACAACGCTTTCCGCATAAAGGTCAAAATCTTCAATCCCGACCAAATGAGAGTCAATGCTGTTACCAACAAGAGATACAGCTTTTGCCTCATTTGCGCCATCAGAAAAGCCTCCGGATACGAACGACTTAATCTTCACTGGCTTACTCAGCATTGCATAATCAACAAGATCTTCACCACCTCCACCATTGACTAAGTCATTACCACCAGCTGGATAAATGATGTCACGACCTCCATCTGTTCGAATATGTTCGTTTCCGTTCGTGCCAAAGATCTGGTCTGAACCCCCTTTTGTATGCGTCTCCAAGGTCTCCTTAGAAGAAAAACTTGACCCTCTATCAATAACTAGCCGTGTATCTGCAGGTCCACCCGTCCAACTTCGTTCATGCTGAACTGACAAGCCAGGAACCTGCGCACCAATTACGAATGTTTTATTGACTTCACTATAAGAAATTAAACCAGCAAGGTAAGACGGCAAAGTGTTACGGCCTAACTGCCGCAAAGACTTTTGGGTTGGCCTAATCGTTAGAAACTCTGAATTCGAATCCTTATAACTAAAGCTAAGTTGCTGTCCCCCACTATAAGTACCCAGCTTGACATCAAGCTCGGGTTGATTTCCGGAATTGATTAAAGCGCTAGGATCTCCAGGCATAATCACAATATCGCGACCAATCTCGAAGTCTTTAACAATGACCCGACTGCGTGATTGATTCGTATCAAAACTAGCCAGCTGACCAACGCTCGCTTCTCTCAAATACTGCTGAAGCTGATCCTGTTCTGCACGATTTTGCTCAAGCTTTTCGTCTAAAGCATAGTCAAAGCGCAGATTACTTAAATTACCGTAGAGTTCTTTTTTCCTTGCATGATAAGAAAAGCCTGCAATTGTCATATCAAGCAAAAACCCTGCGTCTGGGCCACCAGCGGCGCTTGCAAAGGTGCCGCCGGACTCATCAAACGACTTTTTAGCCAAATCACCTACAACCTGAGCTCCCAAGTCTGTAGCAGCACCATTTGCAGCACCCGTTGCAGCATCAGTTCCCCAATATTCTAAAAATCCCTGATCAAGCTCCGCTTGAATCGCTTGCATCTCAGCATAATAATCGGCATAGATTTGATCTTCCTGGTCGGGCTGCAAAGTTTTCCAGACTTTATTGAGTGGATTGTTGGGGTCAGTTAAATCCTGCGTCAAGCCAATCTTGGTATCCGCCGTCTCGAACCCAATCACAAACGTATCAGCCAGATCATTTTCACCTCGCAAATATTTATTTCTTATATCAACAACAGCCGGATTGGTCGGCTCCGAAAGAGCATAATGCTGCGGCGCAAAAACCTTATTACTATCTAGAAAGGGATTTTCAGACTTTTTTAATACGCTTCCTTTATTTTGCCGCAGCTCATCCGCACTCACTTCTCTGAAGGATGTTGTATCGTTCTTTACACGTACGTTGTCAACATACATACTGAATTGACGAGAGGGTGCACCACCAGCACTCCGACTATCGAACACACCCATGAACTGGAAGGGCGTGGAATTAGATAAAATGGGATCAGAATAATTATCAACAAAGTCATTGTTTTCAAGGATAATTTTAGTACTTGGGCCTCCTTGATTCCGATCAAGCTTTCCAAGGTATGCAATAGCGCCACCAATACCAAATCCATTTTTACCAGGAAAACTTTTGCCAAACACATGCTGCATAACACCATCAATCCGCAGGTATCGGCCACCATTTTGACCGCCACCATCGCCACCCCACTTGGCTTTACCACCTAGCCCTTTTACAGATCCACCGGGATAATCAATTTTTTTCCATCCCTGTTTGCACAACTTCAACAGGACTTCGTAGGCATCGATATTGTCAGTATTAGCTCGTGGACTCCAGTGCCACCAACCACCTCCACCACCTCCGGCAGCCCCACCTCCACCAAATCCAATCAAAGACAGGCGATTATCCCAGGACTCTCCTCTACTACCAGATTGTCCATAGAGGAATGCCTTCTCAGTGCGATTGGAAGGTCTGTCATAGCGCTTCGAATCGACGCAACTTACTAAATTTTTATCAGCCGTCAATCCAGCTGCACCGCCCTTTTCGCCACCTTGCAGAGGTTTAGTACCCGCTAACACCCATGAAGGC
>WTGE01000271.1 GCA_011525445.1 Synechococcus sp. CO36386bin_37 | reverse complement strand
GAGCAGAGCTGAGACAGCGAGCTGGTTGCGATTGCGAACGCCCAGCTTGTCCATGGCTTGGTGACATGGGTTTTGACGGTTTCAACCGATGTCCCCAGCGCCTCTGCAATGCACGATCAACGGGATTGAGTCCACCTGCAGAACAGAGCCCGCCTCGGAGGACGGTTTCACGGTTTACTTCTCCAACGCCGAGCAGCCGATCTTCACCTTCACGCCGGTCGGTGCGCCCACGACCGATCGCCGGGAGATGGTCGACAGGTCCGGGCAGCGCTGGGCAATAAGCGGCCATCACTCCTTTGAACTGGAGGAGATAGGCGGCTACGGCAGCCGAATTATGGTGAGCAGCCCCTGAGAAGGATCGGCAACCCTGGCGCTTGGTGTTCAGCTTTTGCTTCAAACACTGGTCGAGCAGATTCCACAGGACGTGAGAACCGTTCCTTAACAAGTAGGCCTCAGCTCTACCGAGATCCCGTCCGTCCTCAGCGGTATAGACACTGGGTTGACGCAACGCCTATTGCGTTAAGCCAACTTATGTTGAATTGACACAATCATTGCGCTCGGCAGCTTGTTGAGGCAGTAGTTACTATCAGTTAGTAATCAAAGCGAATTGACCAAAAAAGAATGGCAATGCTGGCACCGGCATCTTTTTATTTAAGCAGCAAAAACAAAGTTGTACACGGCTTTCTTGAGAGCACTCTCAAGCTCATCTCAATAGCCTCCTGTTGCTTGATCTCGAGCGCGGCCCCGACAGTGGCGCAAACGAGGGTTGCAGAGCCAGTCGATTTTGCAAAAGTCCGACAAGCAACTTACCTTCAGATGTCGCCACGGGGAACATTTGGCGCGTTCGTATTGAACACCCCCAATCAGGAGCAATCACCGAAGTGGCTCTCCAAAAGAACGATCTGGATCAAGGCACTGGATCAAGATCAAGAATGGAACCAGCCATTCACGGATCTTGCCGAATCCTGGTCGCCGGCCTGGTCGCCGAATGGGAGGCGCCTGGCCTTCGTGGCCAGGCGCGCCAATCGATCGGCAAAGCCAGAAGCTCCCGCGAGCGCTCAAATCTTCATAGCAAATGCCGACGGCTCAAACCCCACTCCGCTGACAACATTGCGGCATAAAGTTCAGGCCTTTCGCTGGGCACCTGACAGCCAAACCATCGCCTTCATCGCCCAGACGGAGCAGGAGGAAGGCGCCGAGTTGTCCGGCTCAGGGAAGCCCACACTGTTTAGCGTGAACATCCACAAAAAGTTAGCCAGACCAGTGCTCAAAAATAGTGAGCACCTCATGGATTTTTCATGGGGTCCCGATGCATCCACAATTGCAGTTCTAAGGAATAATGCAACAGGTTACGAGGGTTGGTTTGCCAAGAAATCACTGTCGTTTGTCGACATCGCATCACAACTCGCCATCAAGGATTTCACCATCGACACGGGCTACTTCACTCTGATTCGGTGGTCTCCAGACGGAAACCATGTCTTTTTTCTCGGGCCATCAGCAACAAGGGCATCTGTTGTTCCAATGCTTCTTAACGTCCAGGCCGGCACAGTGAAGGCCCTGCCAATAAGCCACAGCGGCGACATTCTCGAGGTGGAATGGGCCCCGGATTCAACCTCCCTGAGAACAAAGATTCAGGATAAAAATAATGGGATTATTGCGACGATAGACATCAGGTCTGGCGCCACTACCGCACTCGTGAGAGCGTCTGTGGACTGGCTTTCAGAGTCGCCAACATTCAGCTTCAGCGATCAGGGCGACTTTCTCTATCTCAAAGAGTCGGCCAAGTCTCCGGCGGATGTCTGGCTCAGCCGATCGGGAGAGAGGCGGAAGCTGACAGGGCTCAATCCAGAAATACAAGATCTCAGATTATCTCCGATCGAAGAGGTGACATGGCTGAACAAAGATGACAATCAAGTTATCCATGGAATGCTGATCAAGCCCAGCGGGCAGGCTTCTAGAGCACCCTTACCGCTGATCACTCTGATCCATGGCGGACCCTATTGGGCTTGGTGGAATGGCTGGCAAGAGGGCTACATCGGCTGGGGACAGTTTCTGGCTTCCCACGGTTACGCGGTCTTTCTGCCAAACCCAAGAGGATCTAGAGGCGGTGGGACCGAATATGCGGACGCAATTGTTGGCGATTTAGGGGGTGTTGACTATGTCGACATCATGAGTGGAATTGATTCACTGATTTCGTCTGGGACGGCAGATCCGGATCGCCTTGGCATTGGCGGTTTCAGTTATGGGGGATTCATGACTCCGTGGGCCATCACGCAAACGAATCGATTCAAAGTCGCTGTCGCTGGAGGAGTGATAGCGAACTGGAAAACATTCTGGGACACAACGATGATACCGGGAATGTTTACCACGCTCCTGATGGGAACCCCCCAGGAGAACCCAGGGCTCTATGCAGAGCGATCGCCAGTGAATCAAGCCCAGCACGCATCAACACCGACTCTGATCTACCAAGGCACTGCCGACAAGCGAACGCCAGTCGGGCAAGCCCGGGAGCTGTATGCAGCGCTGAAAAAGAACAATGTTCCAACCGAACTCATCCTCTTCGAAGGCGAAGGTCACTACTTCGAGGATCGAAATAACACGGTCAAGCTGATGGAGAAAGTTCTCCAGTGGTACAGGAGATACCTGTAAAAGAAGAGCTAAACAAGATAAATCGCCACATCAGCCCGCTCTGGACCAACCAGCGCCTACGCACCGCTGAGGAGATGCCGCCAACGATCAGGCTGCGGCTTCGGCGCTCCAGTG
>WTGE01000136.1 GCA_011525445.1 Synechococcus sp. CO36386bin_37 | reverse complement strand
GGAAGCCTTCTGGTGAGAAGCGGGTGACGGGCACATCACAGCGAGCGGCTTAGCCGGCTGGCCTCCTTGGCTCTCGCACCACAAGCGTGAATTGAGCCAAGGCAAACAACTTGGCGTAGGCCAAAGCAGCTGCTTTATCGGCTCCAGAGAAGAGCAGCATCCCGTTGGTGTCGTAAATGAAAGCTCCCATTGATCAGTTCCTCGGCCTCAATGAACTCAACCTCGCCTTGCTGAACAGATTTCTCAGCGAGCCGCCTCACCAGCCGCTGTGATCTTGCTTACAGGGCCTGAAAAGCTCGAACAGCAATGGCTTCAGTGGGGCCTGCTGAGGTCTTTCGACTCAGGTTCGTGACCACGCGAAAGACGTTGGGTGCTCCATGTGGCGCATAAGAGATAGAGAGTCAACCGACTTCAAGAAAGGCCCTGCCTTTCCTGCAGACGCCAAGTGGAAGTTCAGCGGTTAAGCCCTCCGCTCTCTAGCCCAGGCAAGGAGCAATGCCTTTGTTTCCGCAATACGAATTTGAGCCAGTTGATGCCGCAAAGTTTGGGAGTTGATCTCAGTCATGAATAAGCCTCCAGAGGCTGTAGGCAGTGCGGTTCAACGGCAGCTTTTCCAGCGGTCAGCGCCAGTAGCGGTAAAGCAATAGGACTGCTCAAACTGTCTGGCTGCTTCGTCTGCTTGAGCAGGCGCTGGAGTGACGATGGCCAGTCCAGTAATGGCGACAACAGCGCCAACGCTGCCGGCCAGGAAATTCAAAGCGTTGGTCATGGGTCTTGCTCGGACACCTGCACCATCACTGCTGGTGTTGTGATTCCTTGGTCAGCCTCTGGTCAGCAGCTGGAATATTTCTGGTGAAAAGCAGGTGACCTCGTCAGCAGCGGGTTTTGAGCATGAGAAAGCCCCCGCCAGAGCGGAGGTTTGGAAGTGTCAGCCGGGGGATGGATCACGACAACCCCGTGCCCTGCTTTTCCATTCGCTGGTCTTGTATGGCTTTCAGCCAAGAGGCTTCAGGCTCCCCGGCCTGTCATCACTGCATGATCTGGGGAGATACGGTGATGTGGGGCTGAATGATGATTTGCCGTTGCTCCGTGCGCTGACGAACTGAATACTGGTAGCCAGGTGCAGGTTGTTGAACAGAGGCTGGAGCGGCACGGCGAGGAGCAGGAGCATCAGTGCGGACTAGAGCAAAGTTGGTTGGCCGAAAGGCAAAAACACCACCGCTGAGAGAGACGCGAACATCGTTGTCGGAATCAACCTTCCAAGACCCCACATAACGCTGGCCTTGCAAGAAGACCTCGGCTGTTGAGTTGTCCCAGAGGACAACTGCACGACGTGTGCCATTGGCCTCGATTACATCGTGAACAACGTGGCCATTCACGTTTTTGCGATCAATGACTTTGCAGAATGCGCCTTGCAGACGACCTCCTTGTGCATGTTGAAACCAGCAGTTAGTTCGGCCTGCGTGGGCTGCTCCTGAAAAAACACCGGCTCCAAGAACAGTGGTGGCAGTGGCGATAGCAAAGAGCTTTTTCATTTGATTTGAAGGGTGTTGTGGGATCTCTCCCGAACCTCTTCAACGTCGCTCCGACATCACCCTCAGCACCTCCCCCAAAAGGGTGGTTCTGCAATGCCTACTTATCCCCCAAATTGGTTTCACCACCGCCTGCTGAGGTCTTGCGGTTCTGGTTCGGGACAACGCGGCAGGTGTTGGGTGATCCAGCTGGGGCATCAGCCATAAGAAGGCGACCGACCTCAAGAAAGGTCCTGCCTTACCTGCACACGCCAAGTGGAAGCTGAGCGGCTAATCTCTCCAATCAACAATCTCCCAAGGAAGCAACTGCTGATCGTAATTCCGTTCATGGCATTACTCACGCAGTTTTAGTGAAGGCTTCGATGTCCCATCAGCTGCTGCCTCATGTCAGTCAGACAACAAGAAAGCTGCTTTCTTTCGGAGCTGAAAGACAGGCTTGAAAATAGTCCAATTGCTCCAAACCACGCGCCGTAAATAGCCTGGGACTTACTTGCGAGGAAATAAGCCATAACAACTTTTGATCTCGGGTAAATATCGTCTGACTCATCGTCGGTTTCCAGTTGTCTTGGCTGACGTTCTCATGAGGAATCACTGAGAAAACCCAGCCCTCAACGAAAGCACCCTCGCCAAAGCAGGGGCCGTGGATGATTCAGCCGGGGGGTTGATCAAGGCAACCCCGTGCCTTGCCAACCCGTGCCCGCCACTTTTGGTAGTCACTGACCACTGCACTGGCTGACTCAATAACGACCCCCAACGCAAGCAGAAACACACCTAGCTGAAGCATGGGGTCTAGTCGCCATCCCTGAAAAAACAGGATTCCCCCTGCTGGTATGAGCACAAATCGCCCAGCAAGTTGAGCCATGTTCATCAACAACTTGGCCAGTACTGCTGGAGATGTATCGGCACGCCTATTGAGGTTGAAGAAGAGCTGCAAGAAAGCTCCGGCACAGGCTGGAATTGCATACAACGCCAGGAGAATGCCTGCGAGTGACGCCCAATTGAGTGCTGAGTTGACCATTGGATTTTGCTGGGCTCAAAGGGTTTGTGGGATCTCTCCCGAACACCTGCACCATCTCGATCTTGTTTTGGATTTTGAGGATGCGTTCTGGTCGCAAGCTGGAGCCTTTCTGGTGTGGTTCTGGTGAAGCCTTGCCTTGGCTGATGGGCACTAAAAAGCCCCCGCCAAAGCAGGGGCCGTGGATTGTTCTGCCGGGGGATGGATCAGCCCGCTT
>WTGE01000112.1 GCA_011525445.1 Synechococcus sp. CO36386bin_37 | reverse complement strand
CGCACTCGCCTGATTGAGCCTGTAAATCTTCGACACCTGCGGCCCAAAGGTCTTGCCGGAGACCGCAGTTCCCACCAACAACGTCCGCCCGTCGAGCTTGCCCTGATACCCAGACGCCAGTAATACCCCATTCAGGGCTCTGGCGTAGCTCTCACGCTGAAAGGACATGGAAACAGTCCGCACAGTGCCAGCGGCATTGGGGTCAGCCCCCGAATCAGCGTCATCACCCACATAGACAAAGCCATACCCGCCCAGCCGGGCCATGGCCATCAAGGCATCCTTCGCGGGTGCATTCTTGAGGGTGAGCGTGACGGGCGGCCCGTCAACATTCACATAGCTGCGGTTCTGCAGCACCATCGTCCCGACGGCCATATCGCCGAGGGGGGGAGCAACAGCTCGGGGACGCAACGGTGGTGCGTACTGCGTTTGAGGCACACGCCCCGGCGTGTTCAAGTTGAGGCGGCCCGTCTGAAGCGTGGGAGCTGCCCCCAACCCGGAAAAGGTGAGGATCAGATTGCGGCCGTCCGCGCTGACCAGCGGATCCGGCAAAGGCCTGCCAGCCACTGGCTTCAGTTTGAGTTCATAGGTGCTGCCGCTACCAACCAGCGTGGCGGACTCAATCCCAACGGCACGGTCGGAGAGGCGGACCTGACCATTGCGCACCCCTGGCGCGCCTTGTGTCTGCAAGCGCCCCTCCCAAACGGAGCCGTTCAGACGCTGCTGCAGCTGTGGTTGCAGACCCACACCTTCAATCACCAGTTCCACACCCTCACTGCTGCGACGCACGCGCAGGTTCATGGTTCCCTGGCCCTGAGCGCGGAGCGCACCGGAACCACCGAGTCCCAACACCAGATCGCATTCAGCGAATGCGAGGCTGCCGATCAAAGCGAAAGGAATCAGCCGGGAGGGTCTTGAGGGCATGCCCACGCCTGATTCACCATCACATTGCGCGGATGGTATCGAACCCAACCTTTAAGAGCCAGTCCTTGAGAAGCCAGTCCTTGAAGCAACCATGCAGCGTTAAAAAGGGGCTTTGGGGTTGGCAGCTGACGCCTCTTTCGACGATTGGCCATCGCCCTGATCCCCATCGGCCCGCTTGTCGAAAAAGCTCAGTCTGAGCTTGAGTTCGGTCAGTGCCGGCCCCTGAACAACCCCATCCTCGTCCTCCTCCTGTGGCACGGCTTTGAGCTCGAGATCACTGGGTTGAACCAGGAGTTCCAGTTGTTCCATCGCGCGCAGGAACTGAAGGATGCCCTGATAAGGGCCTTCCACTTGAAGCAGCACCGCAGTCTTGTCATACCCCTTCAGGGCCTCAGCCGCTTTGGCCTGTTCCGCCTCGTCCTCATCGTCACTCTTGGTGGGTGGCTTTGGGCTCTCTGTCCTGACAGGAGAGGCGGGAACCGGTTCGTAGCGTTCAATCACCACACCAGTGCGAGCTGCCGTTCGACTCAATTGCGTGAGAAACGTCTCAATCTCACCGCGACCCGCCAGCAAGTCGATCACCAGATCCTGCCGTTGCTGAGCCGACGTCAGGTTTTGTTGTGCCAGCTGGACCCGACGCTGCAGGAGAGGAAAGTTCTGCTGCAGTGCTTTGAGCTCCGCAATCCGTTGTGTGCGTTCCCTGAAGGCCAGCCAATGGGGCAGTCCAAACAACCCGAACACAACCGCGCCGATCAACACCCCAAGGAGCAATGGAATCCCAACCAATACCCGTTCCCGGGTGATGTGCTTTAGCCACGAGTTTCCAGAGCCACTCAGATTGGTCACAGAGGCACCCCCAGTTGCTCAAGCCATTGACGTCGCTCGGCCAAACCATCCGCACCGAGATCCTGGAGTTGAAGGGGGGACAGGGGCTTCAGGTTCAGATCCCAGTCCAGGCTGAACGTCATCCCTGGATCCTCTTCGCTGTTTTTCGTGATCTGAATCACCTTGACTCCCTGCTCAGCCGTGATGGGCAATCGGGACAGAACGAGATCCAATGCATTGATCCGCTCCAATGGCCCGGGCGTCTCTCCGAGCTGCGCGCGTCCCGAAAGCTTGATCTGAGCTTCTCCCACTGAAAGCTCCTCCAATTGAATCCCTTCCGGTGTGATGCGTCGGAGCTGCTCCAACAACGGGGATCCTCCAGAAAACGCCGTCAGCTGTCGCGCGATCTTTTGGGTCGCATCATTCACCTGGCCGGTCTGAGTGTTCAACTTGCGCAATTGCGTTTCTGCCGCAGTGATGCGTTGCGCGACCGGATCCTGCAACTGCGCGAGCTGCTGCCTTCCACGCCAGCTCGACACAACAGTGACCGCAACCGCGATCAGCAACGCGATGCCACCCAACAGCGCACCCCGCAGCAGCAAGCTTCGGCCAGAACGCCATGGGGCCGGCTGAGAAGGCAAACCCAACTCAAGGCGCCTCTCCTGCAGCAAATCAACCGTGACGTTGGGGGGATTCATCACGATCCAACTGCTGAAGGAGCTTTCAAGGCCAGTTGCAGCAACGACCACTCGCCGTCTGAAACGATCGGGCCATGATGCTCCGACTGGTGCCCTGCAGCCCAGGACCCCTGCCAATCCTGACCCGCTGTCACCCACCAGCTGCGATCGGTCGCAACCTGTTGCCGCTTTTCATCCCAGGCATCAAGGAAAAACAACACCTCTTCCCGCAAGGGCTCCACTTGTGACGTCTGCAACGACACATCCAGTTCGGGCAGGCCGTCGCACAACACCACCAGACGCCATTGCCCCAGGTGCTCAATCAACCAGATCCATTCCCCCAGAAGATCGTCATTCAGTGCTTGC
>WTGE01000210.1 GCA_011525445.1 Synechococcus sp. CO36386bin_37 | reverse complement strand
TTATTCCAACGTGATCGGCCTGAGCCTTCCCTGGTTGCGTCAGCAGCTTTCAGCTGCGGAGCGGCTCAGCTTGTAGCTACCCAGACGTTTAAAGACCGAATTCTTCAATGGGTTCGAAGGTGTTGCGGTCTGATCCGTGGAGGGCGGCTGTCTGGTCCGCGAAGCCATGGAGGGCCGAGGAGGTGCTGACTTCACTTCGAAGGATCCCGCTGCAATCGCTGTCAAAGGCCTGAACTTCGGTGTGGCGTTGTTTGGCACTGGTCTTAACGGGGTTGATCAGGCGATCCTTACGACGGTTGTTGGTTTTGCCCTCAACTTGGTTAAGTGCCGCTTCCTCTGAGGATGAGAAGACCGATGCCACGCGAACCTCTGATTTGCGCAGGTCTTTTGGTAAGCCTTTGTGATAGACGTAAATCGGATTATTGGTGCCTTTGATGGCACCACCGCCGCCGAGATTGGTCCAAACTTTTTGAGGTTCCCCATTTGAATCTAGATAGGTCTCATTAATCTGAACAACGTAATATTGTTCACGCTGGCTGTTGAAGGCCAGTTCGAGTTCGCTGCTCTTCCCCTTGCGATGGATTTCGAACATTTTGACGCGCTTTCCTTCTGGCGTGAGTCGCGTTGCATAGGTTGGCACTGTTCCGGATTGCTTCGGAAGGGGTTGCAATTGCGTTTCCACAAGATCGTCGAGCGTTTTTGACATTTCGGCATAGGCCTCGCTGATTCGCCTGGTGCTAATGGGCTCAAGCCCATCTTTGACCCGTTGTGCTTCGGCCCATGGTGAATAATTCAGGCTTTCCAGAGGTTGCTTCGAGCGCTTCGAAAAGTCAGTGCCGTTGGGTCGTAAATCGTAAAATTCCTCCTGATATTTTTGCTTGTGGTAAGGCTTGCTTGGATTGTGATAACGCACCAGTTTGAATTGACTGCTGCGCAAGCTCTGGATTTTGCTTGGTGGGTTCAGAATGCCCAGTTGTGGGTCTCTGGTGATTCCATGGTCAAGGCCTGATGGAGGATCCTGGCCGGCCCAGTCATCGTCATAGGTGAAGAGAATGTGATCTTGAACGCTCTCCTTTTCGCCTCGGAGAATTGGGCTGTAGTCCACGCCTCTAAGGTCGTAGCTGTCGATTGTTTTTGGATCGGTTCCAATAAAGTTGAGGTAGGTGGGCAAGAAGTCGATATTGGAAATCAACGCACTCGAATCTTTCCCTTTGCCTTTGAAAAAATGCTTGTTGCTCCAGATGGTTGGGATCTTGATCGATTCTTCATAGGCATTGAATGTTTTCTGGCGCATGCCCCCCTGGGCTAAACCCATTTCGCCATGATCAGAAATTTTGACGATCATGGTATCTTTGGCAAAGGCTTTGTCGGAATTCACTGCGTCAATTAGTGAAGCCAGCATCCTGTCTGACCGCTTGACGAGATTTGCGTAAAAGTTCAGGTATTTTTTGATATCGTCTTTTTTTGTTGGTGCAAACAGAGTGTTCATGAGCTCTAAAAAATCACTCTGTACAGTTGGCTTGTAAGTGCTCCCTGGATCGTTGTTGATTGTTTCGGGGATCGGTTGTGGGGCGCTGAAAGCTTTGTTCTTAAAATCGCTTTTGCTGTACCCCAGCTTCCTCGCTAAGAATTCTGGCGGTGTGTTGTCAATTGGCGAGGGGAAGGCGAGAACATCGTGGGGGTTAACAAGACTGACTACCAGGGCAAAAGGTTTATCGTTCTTTGATTTCTGCCGATCCTTAATCCACTGGATGGCATTGTCTGTAAAGCGCTGGTCGTTCTCTCTGTAGGGGGAATCTTCCGGTTCATTTGGATTTACAATTCCCCAGGGATTGCTGAATGTCCCGGCTTCTGGTGGATCCCATTCGTCAAAGCCATAAAGAGATAAATTGGGGTCAATATATGTATCGTCTGATGGATCAGCTGTTCCAAAGGTTCGGTTGTACCCGATGGTCAGGTGTGCCTTTCCTTTGTAGACAACGTCATAACCTTCAGCCTTCAGTGTTGTGGCTAGATTTGGAAGATCTTTGCTCAGGCCTGATTGTGCTTGTGTTTGTGGATTGGGCCAGTTGTCGGATGTGATTACTTCGAAAACTTGATGTTGTGCAGGGAATTTTGAAGTGAAAAATGTTGAGCGTGCGACCGAGCATTGGTTGGTGTTTGTGAACGCATTGCTGAACGACAATCCGTTCTTTTTCAGCCATTGCGTCCCCGCCAGGTCATTGTCAAAACCTTTGCTGTAGTTGAGGTCGTGAGCCCGCTCCTGGTCCGTGATGAATAGAACGAGATTTCGCGGCACATCGCTCGATTGCTTGCTGCGACCCATGTCCATTCTCAGGTTTTGCCTTCACGCTAGTGACGCCATGTGTGTTTGGCTGTTTCGAAGACTTTTCCTTGAGCGGTGGGCCGCGGGATTCAATGCTTGAGTGGTGAACGAAAGGTGAGCACCCGGCGCGATGTTTTTCAAGCGCCTCAGCCATTTGGTTGTTAGTGGAGTCTTCTCTGCTGCTACTACGGCCGGTTTTGTGGCTGCTGTGGGCGCAGCAAAAGATGGATTGTTGGTGCTTTTGTTCGGGGGCTTTTGGATTGGGATTTATGCCTTCTTGGGGTTTGTTGGCTTGAGCCGACGCTTGGATCGTGTTGCCCGTTTGAGGGTGTTATCTGCTGACGAATACAAGCGTTTGCTTGATCGGGGTGATGGTGAATGGCCTTAGTGCAGCAGCAGGTTTCTGGTGCCAGAAATCGCTTGCATGGCCAGCAGCAAAGCCACCAGCAGATTGCTGCTGATGTGAA
>WTGE01000161.1 GCA_011525445.1 Synechococcus sp. CO36386bin_37 | reverse complement strand
GATTAACAGCTAGAGTGAATATTTCGTACGACGAGGCTTTCGAGACCAGAGTTTCGGCAGACCTTCAAGTTCGCTTTGGTGGAGCAAGTACAACAGCGCAGCGCAAAGCTGTTCAACAATTGCCTGTGTTCAATGCCTTGACATCAACACCAAGTAACCGGGGGGTGAGGCTGCACGACTGCGCACAAAACCAAATACAAAGTCCCACCAACAACGGCCAATGCGATACGATAATGATTAGTGGTTAGAAACTCTCGACTAGATATATTTCAGAGTTTATAATATTGTTTGTTTTGTATTTGTCGATTTAAAATTCCAAGTATAAACAAAATTTGAGTTGTTCTCTTAGGGCATGAGGTTGTTTCTGTTCATCTGCACAACAGGATAAGGATCGCGGCCATCGCATTCATGGTGTAGCCCGTATGTTCCTGTTAATTGTTGAAGTTGATTGACAGGAATGCTTCTTCGACTGCTGGGAAGAGCTATATCAACGGCTGTGCGTTTTTCGAATAGATTGTTTGGGCGGAAAAGCCACTGCGTTCGCGTTTAATTTATTAAGATTGTGAAAGGTTTAATGCTGTCTTGAGTAGCACCTTGAGGCGTTTCGGTTGCCTTGGAACTGCCTTATGACCAAGACTAGTTGATCTGCTATCGCTTTTTAACAACCTGTGGCTTGGTATATTGTTATTTCGGTTTTATGTAGTTATACGACCTCGCGTAATGCCTAAAAATTTTAATAGTTTGATAGCGTAAAAATCTTTGAATTCTCTACTTTATTTATGATGATCAGAATCTTTAGAGTTTGCTTGGTTGATAGGTGCTTTTTGCTGGCAAGCATCTCGGGTGTTGGCAACATTTTTCGTGGTTGTTGCTGATTGTCTCTTTGGATCGTTTGTACTTACGGTTCCTCAAGGCATCCAATTGCCATCATTGTCAGCTGCATCGCATGGCCTCTTTCATGCATAAAAGAGTGACCTATGTGGATCTTTTTCTCGTTGTTTCAAGACTTTTGAAAGCGATCCCCCCAGCGCTAACCACCTGCGCGTCAACCTGGAACGGGTTGTGATCGATAGACAAAGCAAGGACCAACCAACATGACTCTGCAGTTGAAGACTGCTTGTTGACAGAATCATGTGTTGCCGGTTCTTGTTCTGCCATGCCACTCAGCTCTTTGGTGCGTCTGTTGCAGACCTCAGCGCTGACGGGTGAGTTGTGCGATCGAACCCAAAGGGATCAACGACTGTTGATGCGAGGTGCTGGTCGCGCAGCCAGAGCTCTGGTATCGAGTGCCTTGGCCAGACGTATGGATCAACCTTTGTTGGTGGTGGTCCCCACTTTGGAGGAGGCAGGACGTTGGACAGCACTCTTGGAGTTGATGGGATGGTCTCGGGCGCAGCTGTATCCCACGAGTGAGGGTTCTCCCTACGAACCTTTTGATTCCACCACCGAAATCACCTGGGGACAGTTGCAGGTGTTGAGCGAGTTGCAGACAAGCCAGCCCAGTAAAGATTTAGCCATCGTGGCCACGGAGCGCTGTCTTCAACCTCATCTGCCGCCACCCCAGGCGCTTGCAGAGCATTGCCGGGCTTTGAAAAAAGGCGATGTTGTGGATCTGGAGGAGTTATCCACCTATTTGACTCAACTGGGCTACTCGCGCGTTTCCACCATTGATCAGGAAGGGACCTGGAGTCGTCGTGGCGACATTGTGGACGTCTTTCCTGTGAGTAGTGAACTTCCAGTACGTCTGGAGTTTTTTGGAAACGAACTCGACAAGTTGAGGGAGTTTGATCCTGCCAGTCAGCGCTCCCTGGATGCCGTTGACACCCTCAAGCTCACGCCAACCGGGTTTAGCCCATTAATCGCTGAGCGGCTTCGAGACCAAATGCCAGATGATCTCGACTCGCTGCTGAGCGAGGCTGATCTCACAGTTTTGCTGGAAGGCGGAACACCTGAGGGGATGCGCCGGCTGATGGGACTGGCATGGGGGCAACCCGCATCGCTGCTTGATTATTTACCTTCCGACTGCTGCATTGCCATCGATGAGCGTCGGCACGGCAGCGCTCATGGACAGCAATGGCTTGATCATGCTGAAGAGCACCATGCAGAGCTTCCCGTTGCTATCCCACCTCTGCATCGGTCCATCCAAGAAGCCATGGCGTTGGCTGAAACCTTCACTGGTTTTGATCTGGCAGAACTTCAGGAGAGCGATCGCCATCCCAATGCCTTCGACCTCGCTAGTCGTCCAGTTCAGGCTTATCCCAATCAGTTTGGAAAATTAGGCGAATGGATCAAGCAGCACCAGCGCGACCGACAAGCCGTTTGGTTGTTATCAGCCCAGCCCAGCCGCGCCGTTGCTCTTCTCGAAGAACACGATTGCATCACACGATTTGTCCCGAATGCTGCGGATACGCAAGCGATTGATCGTTTGATCGAACAGGGGACGCCGGTTGCCTTGAAAACCCGCGGGATCGCCGAGTTGGAGGGACTTCAACTCCCGGCATGGCGGGTTGTCCTTGTCACAGACCGCGAATTTTTCGGCCAGCAGTCGCTCACCAGCAGTGGTTATGTGCGCAGGCGCCGCAAAGCGGCCAGCCGAACAGTGGATCCCAACAAAATGCAACAGGGTGATTTCGTTGTGCATCGAAATCACGGGATTGGTCGATTTAAAAACTTGGAGAAATTGGCAATTAGTGGTGAGGTTCGGGACTACTTAGTGGTGCAATATGCCGACGGTATTTTGCGTGTTGCGGCTGATCAGTTGGGCAGCCTTGGACGATTCCGAGCCAACAGCGACACCCCTCCACAGCTCAGCAAAATGGGTGGCTCCGCTTGGGTGAAGGCGAAGGAAAGGGCCAGCAAGGCTGTGCGCAAAGTGGCGCTGGATTTGGTGAAGCTTTACGCCGAACGGCATCAAGCCAAGGGATTCGCATTCCCAACCGATGGGCCATGGCAGGTTGAACTGGAGGATTCATTCCCTTATGAACCCACGTCTGATCAACTCAAAGCCACGGTGGATGTCAAAAGGGATATGGAAAAACCGGAGCCCATGGATCGTTTGGTTTGTGGTGATGTGGGCTTTGGGAAGACCGAGGTGGCCATTCGCGCCATTTTCAAAGCGATCACTGCGGGGAAACAAGTGGCGATGTTGGCGCCAACAACGGTGCTTGCTCAACAGCATTGGCGCACGCTTTCCGAGCGTTTCGCCCCATACCCCATCAAAGTGGCTCTTCTCAATCGATTTCGAACAGCAGGTGAACGTAAGACAATTTTAGAGGAGTTAAAAACTGGCACGATTGATGCCGTAGTCGGTACGCATCAGCTGTTGAGCAAAAACACGGCCTTTGACAAACTTGGTTTGTTGGTGGTGGATGAAGAGCAACGCTTTGGTGTGAATCAAAAAGAAAAAATCAAGGCCTTGCGTAAGGACGTTGATGTTCTAACGCTTTCAGCAACTCCGATTCCAAGAACGCTTTATATGAGTTTGTCTGGTGTTCGCGAAATGAGTCTGATTACGACTCCGCCGCCTCTGCGACGTCCGATTAAAACGCACTTAGCGGCTCTCGATGATGAGGCGGTGCGCAGTTCCATCCGGCAGGAACTGGATCGTGGTGGACAGGTTTTTTATGTGGTGCCAAGAGTGGAAGGGATTGAAGATGTTGCTGCAAAGCTGCGGCAGATGCTCCCTGATCTCAAGCTTCTGGTCGCTCACGGTCAAATGGCTGAGGGTGAGTTGGAGAGTGCCATGGTGGCCTTCAATGGCGGAGAAGCGGATGTCATGCTTTGCACAACAATCGTGGAAAGTGGGCTCGATATTCCCAGGGTCAACACGATCCTGATCGAGGATGCCCATAGGTTCGGTCTGGCCCAGCTCTATCAACTCAGAGGTCGGGTCGGACGAAGCGGTGTTCAAGCCCATGCCTGGCTGTTTTATCCAGGCGATGCCTCCCTCAGTGAAGCTGCCCGTCAACGCTTGCGCGCGATTCAGGAGTTCGCTCAGCTTGGCAGCGGTTATCAATTGGCAATGCGTGATATGGAGATCCGGGGGGTTGGCAACCTGCTTGGCGTGGAGCAGAGCGGTCAGATGGAAGCCATTGGATTTGATCTTTACATGGAGATGCTGCAGGAGTCATTGGCCGAAATTCAGGGACAAGACATCCCCTCTGTTGATGACACTCAGGTGGATCTTCAAGTCACTGCCTTTATCCCTGCGGACTGGATTGTCGATGCTGACGAAAAGATGTCCGCATATCGTGCGGCATCCGATTGCCTGAGTTCAGAAGCGCTCGTCGAACTTGCAGCGGGATGGGCCGATCGCTACGGAGCGTTACCAGGACCTGTGCAGTCCCTTCTGCAACTGATGGAACTCAAACTCCTTGCGAAACGATGCGGATTCGCGAGGATTCGACCTGATAAGCCGAATATTGCCCTCGAAACGCCGATGGAGGAGCCAGCGTTTCGACTTCTCCGTCAGGGCTTACCTCAACACCTCCACGGTCGTCTCGTCTATCAAGCGGGAAGCGGGAGTACGGCCAAGGTCTTGGCCAGGGGGCTCGGGGTGCTGCCGATGGAGAAGCAGCTGGACGAGCTCAAAGGCTGGTTAGAGCAGATGGCCTCTCAAATTCCCGATTCGGATGGACTGACTCAGGAGCAAAGAGAGCAACTACAAAAAGACCGAAATGCTGCTGTTTTGAGCGTTTAAGCCCAGACCTCGGCTGGAAAGATGAGAAAGTGCAACACAATTCGCAATCCTTCGTTACCATTGGGTCATACGGCGTGTTACCAAGTGGCTGAGTTCATCGATCCAATTTCATCGGGAAGCTCTCTCGGTCTTCTCGGAAGTTTGGTGGGTGCTGCGGCCGTCGGCATTTTCGCGATCTGGCAAAACGATGCTGAAAATGACGATGATGATTCCTCACCCGGTGGGGGATTGATGCAACCGATTGCCTGACTGCTTCAGTGAGTCACATCTGCTCACAGACTTCACCCATTTGGGTGATTTTTTTTGTCCGGTTGTAGCCGACTCTGGAAGGGCGATTCGATTGCGGAGAGGATGACAAAGCCGCCTGGACTCATTCAGCAGCACAATCTCGAATGCTTCTTCGCCACGCCAATGGTGTTGTCAATACTGCTGGTAGCGACGGCGGGTTCAGTAAGGGCAGAATCCTGGGCTGCGATTGACGCCCTCCGTCAGAAGCTCACGTCTCATGGAGTCAAGGTTGAGCAGCGTGATTGCTCCATTCGTGGATTGCAGGGTGCTTACCATCCTCAGAATGATGTATTGATTGTTTGTCGCAGTCATCAAAATGCGGCTGAAGTTTGGAACACCCTTGCTCACGAAGCGACCCACAGAATGCAAAGGTGCGCAGGAGGATTGATCACACTTCCTGCTCATCATTTCATGATGTCGAATGTATTGAGGCGCGAAGCACCTCAGGAGTGGAGATCGATCAGGGCCTATCCCCGCAGTCAGCACCTCTCCGAACTTGAGGCCCGCTACACAGCAAAGTTACCAGCTCAAGATGTGTTGAATCTGTTTGATCGTTATTGCGGATCAACGGTTCGCGCTTGATTCACCTCGCACTTTTTCTAGTATCAAATTCCTATGGATAACCTTCTTCTGCAATTGGCTGTAGCTGCGCTGGGGCAATTTGCTGGCGGCGGACCATCTCAATTGCCCTTTAACATCCCAGTCCTGCGATCACCTGTCGGCCGCCAGGGTGGAGTTGTGTATCCAACGCGCTCCTCACCAGCACCAAACCTTCAACTCGCCACTCTCGCAACGGCAACGTGTTTGCTGCGATCAGGTGCGATCGAACGTGAAGGTGCAATCGCCTTGTTGGAACGTCAAGGGCAAACGTGGGGATGGTCTCGGAATTGGGGGCAACGCATCCCTCTTGACCGTGTGGATCAGACGATCCAATCAGCAGGAGGGTGTCGAGCACTTGTGCAGCGGGTGCGTGAAGTGTCTCCACATCAACCTGTCATCATTCCTGCAACCCTACGGGATGTCCGCGGTAGGCCACGTCAGGATTGGGGGAGCAGAAGTGAGCGAGAGGGTTTCGGATTAACTCCCTATCGTTGAGTGATTGAACGAATTGAAATCAACCTTTTGCTGGATGGTTGCTTGTAGTTCATGTGATTATCTCCGCTTTGCCTGTCAATTGGGCTGACTGTTTTGAATCGTTGTGTGTGCAAAATAAAAAAGGCTTCCCGTCATTGTTTTATACATCTATGGAATGCACCCTCCGGCTGAACTCATTCCCCTTTCTGCTTGGTTCGTAGCAACAATTTGGTCACTGCTTTTTGCTGAGGACGATTGATTAAGTTGTGACGTGATGAGGTTTTTAACGTTTGAGAGCTGATTGAAGATTTGCATTACCGGGCTGATAGATGCTCCCAGTGTTGGGAGATTCGATTGCCTTGAGAAGGGTTGTTTCTGCCACTCGATACTGACCATCCCGATTGGTTCCCAGCTGTTCAATCGTGAGTGTTTTGATTTCCTTTTCGCTCATTTTGACTGGCACGTCAGGACTGATGCCGTTCTTGTGAATGTCCGTGCCTTTGGGTGTGAGGTATTTCGCGATGGTCACGGTCATTCCAGACCCATCGGACAGACCACGTACGGATTGGACCAGCCCTTTACCGAATGTTTTCTGGCCGACCAGCAAGCCGCGGTTGTTGTCTTGAAGAGCTCCTGAGAGAATTTCACTGGCGCTGGCAGATCCTTCGTTGACAAGGACAACGACAGGGCGATCGGTCACTGCGTTGCCAGTAGCGCGGCGGACGTCTTGAATCCCTTCACGCGTTTTCGTGCTGACGATCGTGCCTTCATCCAGCCACTGACGTGCAATATCAACGCTGGCTTCCAACAGTCCACCTGGGTTGCTGCGTAAATCCAGGACGTATCCCTCAGCCCCTTGTTTCTCGAGGTCGCGGATGGCTGAACGCATCTCTTTGGATGCATTCGCATTGAACTGCTTCAGACGGATATAGCCCACTTTGGTGCCGTCTGCACTGGTGTTCAACTGGCTATCTACAGCGTGGATTTCAATGCGCGCGCGAACGAGGGGCACATCGATCACAGATCCTTTCCGCCTCAGACCCAGTACAACCTGGCTTCCTTCTGTTCCGCGAATGAGTTTTACAGCATCTTCGGTGGTCATCCCCTTCGTGGATTGACCATCAATGGTGACGATTACGTCTTTCGGTTGAACTCCTGCCTGGGAAGCAGGTGTTCCTTCGATCGGAGACACCACAACAATCTCTTTGGTCTCCTTATCGAGTGAGATTTGAATTCCGACACCGGTTAATTCACCTGAGGTGTCGATCTGCATCTCCTTGAATTCCTTTGGATCCAGGAATCGGGTGTAGGGGTCGTCAAGACTCGCCAGCATCCCGCGAATCGCTTCATAGGATTCATCTGTTCCGGCATAGGATTTGGCTAGTAAATCCCTGCGAAGGCTGGACCATCGATCGAGGTCATATCCTCCTGATGAATCCAGAAAGTCTCGATAGACAATCTGCCAAACCTGATCAATTACCTCCTTAGGGCTTGTGGTGATCGAGGACGAGCTGGTGCTGGGTAGCCCAAGTCCAGGATTGGCCACCACTGCAGCCGTCGTGACAGCGCCCACTCCTAAGGCGATCACCAAGCAGCGACGTTGAGAAGTATTGATGCTGATTTTTTTAGCGCGCATGCCGTCCATCAGGACCTTTTCAGTACCCTAACGACTTCAGGTCGGTTCAACCCAGCGACCGTCGTCCTTGATCAACTGGATCAACGCTTCCACTCCATCGGATTCGGAGACTTTGCGAATCTCGTCTCGACCCCGATAAAGCGCAATCACCCCAGGTGTCTTTCCAACGTATCCGTAGTCAGCATCAGCCATCTCGCCTGGCCCGTTCACGATGCACCCCATCACAGCAATGTCCAGTCCAGTGAGATGACAGGTCGCATCCCGGACTTGTTTCAGCACCTCCTCAAGATTAAACAAAGTGCGACCGCAGCTCGGACAAGCCACGTACTCCACCATGGTTTTGCGGATTCCAAGTGCTTGCAAAATGGAAAAGCACACTGGAATTTCCTTCTCGGGGGCTTCCGTTAATGACACCCGAAGTGTGTCACCGAGCCCCTCTGCCAGCAGTGTCGCAATTCCGGCTGTGCTCTTGATGCGTCCGTAATCGCCATCTCCTGCTTCTGTGACCCCGAGATGAAGTGGATAGTTGAATCCCTCCCGATCCATGGTGTCAGCCATCAATCGGTAGGCAGCGAGCATCACGGGAGCCCGGGATGCCTTCATCGAAATCACGATGTTATGAAAATCCAAGGCGTCGCAGATGCGCACGAATTCCATGGCCGATTCGACCATCCCTTGGGGTGTGTCTCCATAGGTGAACAGCATCCGTTCGGCCAGAGAGCCGTGGTTCACCCCAATTCTCAGTGCCTTGTTTTGTTCTTTTAGGACTTCAACCAAGGGAGCAAACGTCTCTTTGATGCGTTCTCCAATGGCATCAAACTCGTCCTGGCTGAACTCCTGGCGATCCGGATCCGGTTTATCGAACACGAACAACCCCGGGTTGATTCGCACTTTGTCAACATGATTTGCCACTTCCAGTGCGATGCGGGTGCCGTTGTGATGGACATCCGCCACCAAGGGGACCCTGCATCCCTGAGCGTGAAGCGTTGAGCGGATCTTCTTCATGGCTTTTGCGTGCGCCATGGATGGAGTGGTGACACGCACAATTTCGCAACCGGCATCGGCGAGACGTCGAATTCCCGCCACCGACCCCTCGATATCCAGGGTGTCTTCATTGATCATCGACTGCACTGCAATCGGGTGATCACTCCCGATCGGCACCTCGCCAACCATGACGGTCCGGGTCACCCTTCGGTGGATCTTTGTGTCGTAACGCTGCGAGGCGGTCATCAAGGATCGCTCGAATCAAGGATCAACCTGGCACAGCTCCCCGCAGTTTGTGTTGGATGCAGGTCAGATCCGCCAGGAACAAGGAGAGGGGCTTTCCTGGATCCCGAGAGGGATTGCGCAAAAGGTAAGAGGGATGAAAGCTGGGCATCACTGCCCTCCCGTTCCATTGGACCCATCGGCCCCTCAAGCGGCTGATCGGCGTTTTGCACTCCAATACTGCAGCTGCCGCTGTTGTTCCGAGAAGCAAGAGGATCTCTGGATTCACGTTTGAAATCTGCTGATCAAGCCAGGGTCTGCATGCTTTGAGTTCCCCCTGAGTTGGGCGCCGATTCGCTGGAGGTCGGCATTTGATCAAGTTGCAGATGTAGGCCTCCTTCTCCTGATCGAGACCAGTTGTTGCGAAACATTGATCAAGGAGACGGCCGGAACGCCCCACAAAGGGACGCCCCTGGGCATCCTCATCGGCGCCTGGTGCTTCACCAATCACCATCAAACGGGCTGTGGGTGACCCTCGACTGACAACGACGTGATTCCGCTCCTTCGCTAGTCCACAGCGCTGACAGTCTCGACAGGATTGCTCGAACTCTTTTAACCACACGCCAGGGGACTTCTCCTCACAAGACCCTATGTGGGTAAACAACCTCACTGCAGCACAAGCGTGAGAAAAGGTTGTCCCTCGGGGTCCTCCATCCAGCACTCCGCCCCAAACGATTCCAATCGGGTGTGTTCGCGTCGCTGTGCCCCCAAGCCTTCCAGTTGTCGGATCCAAGTCTCCAGTTCTTTTTCTGCCCTGCTGTTGGATTTGCGTTGCAGACAAGGAGCCATTGCCGCTCCACGTATCGGCCAAGGTCGCCGACGAGATGGACGGTAAACCTGAAGCGTTCCGCCTGTTGGAAGCGATACCGTCCAGTGCTGATCGGAGAGCCCTGCGCGGCAGGAGCAGTTCAGGGCCTGTGCATAAAACTCCGCGAGTTTCTGAGGATTGTGAGCTGCCAACACCCAACTCATTGAGGTTGTTTCAACCGACATAGACACTGTTGTCCACATTTCGATCCAGGCTGTCATCAGCGAAACCGTGTTGTCTCTGGCGCCGCATCAGGCAGGATGTGGTCTTCCATATCCGAGCACCCATCGAGGGGGTGCTGCTCTGATGTCAGGCCCCCTACCTCTCTCGAATCGAGCACTGGCCTTGCAGCCATCGCTCACTCTTGCCATCAGCGCCCGAGCTAAAGCCCTGCAGCTACAGGGCAGAGACGTGTGCAGTCTGAGTGCAGGAGAGCCTGATTTCGAGACACCAACCTTCATCGTTGAGGCCACGATGAGGGCGCTTCGCAACGGCATAACGCGTTACGGTCCCGCCGCTGGAGACCCGGAACTAAGGGATGCGATTGCCCTGAAACTAAGCCAGGAAAACAGCATTCCCACTGAATCCGATCAGGTGATGGTGACGAATGGCGGAAAACAAGCGATCTACAACCTTTTTCAAGTTCTGCTGAACCCAGGCGATGAAGTCATCATTTCTTCGCCTTATTGGTTGAGTTACCCGGAAATTGTTCGCTTGGCAGGTGGCAAGCCGGTCGCGGTGGCTTCATCCGCAACGGACGGATTTGAACTGGATCTGGATTTGATTGAACGATCGATCACACCCGCAACCAAGGTCCTTGTCATTAATTCACCTGGTAATCCCACCGGGCGTGTGTTGTGCCGTAGCGAATTGGAAGCTTTGGCAAACCTGGTGCGTCAGCATCCCAATCTGATGGTGATGTCCGATGAAATCTACGAGTATCTGTTGGATCAAGGCCAGTCACACCACAGTTTTGCCGCCATAGCCCCTGATCTCAACCATCGGTGTTTTGTGGTGAACGGTTTTGCAAAGGGGTGGGCGATGACGGGCTGGCGCCTTGGTTATCTCAGGGGTGACAGCGCTGTGATCAAGGCCGCGGCGGCCCTTCAAAGCCAGAGCACCAGCAATGTTTGCAGCTTTGCGCAGAAGGGGGCCCTGGCCGCATTGCAGGGGTCTCGGGACTGTGTTCGCGAAATGGCCGCGAGTTACAACATACGGCGTTCGGAACTGTGTGCAGGACTTCAAGCCATGGATGGGATCACTCTCGTTCCTCCAACGGGGGCGTTTTATGCCTTTCCTCGCTTGCCTGATCCCATCTCTGATTCCATGACCTTCTGCAGGCGTGCCCTGGAGGAGGAGGGGTTGGCCATCGTCCCCGGTGGCGCTTTTGGGGATGATCGCTGCGTGAGACTGTCCTGTGCTGTCTCCCGAGAGACAATCGCGGATGGGCTGAGTCGATTTCAGCGTTTGTTGGATCGCTCCTAATCCTCCTCCACTTCCACAAGGTATGACCAATTCGTTGACCCAGCTCCGAAAAAAAGGGGCCGTTGTTCTGTTGGCTGTTCTTTGCAGCCAGGGCGCGACGGTCCTCCCCACCCATGCACAACCAACACTCCGTATCGGGGCGATTCCAGATCAAAACCCGGAACGGTTGAATCGTCGTTACGGCCAACTTGCCGACGAACTCAGTTCCAGACTCAAGGTTCCGGTGCGGTACGTGCCTGTGAGCAACTATCCGGCTGCCGTGAGTGCTTTTAGGACTGGAAGTCTGGATCTTGTTTGGTTTGGTGGTCTTACAGGTGTTCAGGCTCGGCTTCAAACGCCTGGTGCCAAGGTTCTGGCACAACGTGCGATCGATGAGACGTTCAAAAGTGTCTTCATCGCCAACACGTCATCAGGTTTGAAACCAATCAAGTCCATTGATGGATTGAAATCTCTGCGCGGAAAGCGATTCACCTTTGGATCGGAAAGTTCCACGTCTGGACGGCTGATGCCTCAACATTTTCTCGCCAAAGGCGGAGTGACCCCCAAGCAATTTGCCGGTGGTCAGGCGGGATTCAGTGGAAGTCACGATGCCACAATCGCTTTGGTCCAAAGTGGGTCATACCAGGCGGGTGCTCTGAATGAACTGGTCTGGGATGTTGCTGTCAAAAATGGAAAAGTGAATCCCAAGAAGGTCACCATGATTTGGAAGACACCTCCTTATGTGGACTATCACTGGGTGGCACGCCCCAACCTTGATCAACGTTTTGGTAGGGGATTTACAACCAAGCTCCAGAAATCAATCCTTGGTTTGAGTCCCACAACGCATCGGCAGAAAACCATCCTGGAGTTGTTTTCCGCGAAGCGTTTCATCCCCGCTCAGGAATCTGAATATCAACCGATTGAGCAGGTCGCGCGTCAACTTGGCAAGATTCGTTGACGGCCTTTCTTGAACTGGTGGACGTCAGTCTCAGTGGTCCGCGAGGGGATCGACTGCGTTCGGTTTCCCTCGCGATCTCTCCGGGTGAGCGGGTTGCTCTGCTGGGCCGAAGTGGAGCAGGCAAGAGCACATTGTTGGCGATCGCCAATGGCAGCCTCCTTGCTGATCATGGAGAGGTGCTCTGGCGTGGTGAGTCCATTCGTTTGTTGTCTCGTCACCAACAAAGAGAGATTGGAATGTTGTGGCAAGACCTGCTGCTTGTCGAGGAGCTCAGCGTGGCCCAAAACGTGAACAGCGGGGCATTAGGTCGTCACAACTTTCTCTGGGGGCTAGCCAATCTGTTGTTCAGAGTGGATCAGTCCGCCTGTCGGCGTTGCCTGTTGCAAGCCGGTTTGGATGCTGAGCTCATTGACCGAGGTTTGATGGATGCCCCGATCCGTCAGTTATCGGGCGGGCAGAGGCAAAGGGTGGCTCTGGCCAGGTTGCTCAGACAACAGCCGCAGCTGATTCTTGCTGATGAGCCCATCGCCAACCTGGATCCAACGATCGCCTCCGCTTTATTGGATCTCCTTCTCAATCCTTCACCCCAAGGACAGCTGAACTGCGGAGCTCAGGCCATTCTGGTAAGCCTCCATCAGCCCGAACTGATCCATCGTTTTGATCGCGTGATCGGTCTGCGCCAGGGTGAGCTTGTGATCGATCAGGCTTCGGACCATGTTCATGCTGCCGACCTTTTGCAGTTGTATGAGGCCGTATGAATCGGCTGAATCCAGCGGCGCCCTCCCTCACCTTGCTGCCCGCACTGGCCCTCGTGCCTGTGTTGATTGTGACCTTGACAGGGCTGCACGGAGGGGGGCTGACGATCTGGTTGCAATGCCTTGAAGGGGCGCTTCATCCCTCGATCGCCCCCGATGTTGTGCAGGCGGTTTGGAGTGGTCTTCAAGTCACGTTGGCCACGGCTCTGACGAGCTGGAGTCTCAGCCTGTTGTGCGGTGTTGTTTTGGGCAGTGCTTGTGCGGATGTGGTGTGGCAAAGCTGGAGGCTTCCAGCCTGGCCAGCTTCAGCCCTGAGATCGTTACTGGCGGTCCCCAGAGCTGTCCACGAGCTGGTGTGGGGTTTGCTGTTGCTGCAGGGTTTTGGTCTCCATCCCTACGTGGCAGTTGCTGCGATTGCCATTCCCTACAGCGCTCTCGTCGCCAGAATTTGGAGAGATCAGCTCGACAGTTCCGATCACCGTCCTCTGAGGGCGTTGATCCGCGCAGGGGCACATCCGGTATCGGCCTTGCTCACGGCATTGAATCCAGGCATGGCAACTGTCTTGATGAGCTACGGGGGGTACCGGCTCGAGTGTGCCTTGCGCAGCGCCACCCTGCTTGGGGTTTTTGGATTAGGTGGACTCGGCACCGAACTGCAGCTCACTCTTCAGTCGTTGCAGTTTCGTGAGTTATGGACGGGTCTTTGGTTGCTTGCAGCGGTGATGCTGGCATTGGAACAAGTGCTGAGCTTCTGGCGCGAGCGCTCCGGGGTGGGCGTGCATGGTCAGCGCCGAATGCTGTTGTTCAGCACTCTCACCCTTGTGCTGGGTCTGGCTGGCGCGGTTTGGCTGCGTCAGATCATTCCTGATTTGTTCTTCGAACTGAGCTGGATGGGCATGGCTATGCCCGATTGGGCCCAGTTCAATGCTGCAGCGCTGGAACTGCCCTGGCTGCGCATGATTCTGGAAACACTGGGCCTTACCGCATTGGCATCAGGCATTGCGATTGGACTCCCGCCTTTGGCCTTGCTGTGTTGGCCGACTCACGGGTGGCATCGATGTTGTTCCGTGTTCTGGGCTGCCATGCGCTGGATCCCTCCGCCACTCATGGTGTTGCTGTTGCTGCTCACTAATACACCCAGTCTGGCGATTGGTGCCTTGGCGATTGGTTTACACAACAGTGGTGTGATGGGGCGTTTGCTGCATGAAGGCCTCGATCATCAGAACGATCAGCGTCAGAAAGCGCTCAGATCCATGGGCACATCCGAGAAGATGAGCTGGCTGTATGGAATGCTGAGTCCCCAGAGCCCGAGCTATCTGGCCTACGGGGCCTATCGCAGCGACGTCATTCTCCGTGAAACCGTGGTGGTGGGAGTGATCGGTGGCAGTGGTCTTGGTTGGCAGCTGTTGGAATCCCTGAGCTCTTTCCATTGGGCTGCGGTTGTCTTGCTGATCGGCTGCTACGGCGCACTCACGATCAGTGGAGAATCGCTCAGTGATCGTTGCCGTTCGTTCTGGCTGCAAAGCTGACGGCTGGATTGCATGAGCAGCGAGACCGTGATCAAAACAGCGCCCCGTCAGCTTGTCGTTATCGGCGATAGCGGTGTTTATGGCTGGGGTGATCCAGAAGGCGGAGGCTGGTGTGAACGGTTGCGAAGGCAATGGATGTCCATGCCCTTGGCCCCAGTGGTGTACGGCCTTGGAGTGCGTGGTGATGGATTGGAGCGCGTGGCTCAGCGCTGGAAGCAAGAATGGGGTTGCCGTGGCGAGCTAAGGCGCCGGCAGCCGGATGGATTGTTGTTATCCGTTGGTTTGAATGACACGGCTCGCGTTGGCAGGGTTGATGGACGGCAGCAGTTAAGTGCCGATGCGTTCCGTTTTGGTCTTGAGCAACTGCTTACAGCGATGACGCCGGTCACCGAAGTGATGGTGATGGGGCTCAGCGTGGTTGATGAGGCGGCGATGCCGTTTGCTGACTGCCTTTGGTACAGCAATGAATCGGTGGCCATTCATGAAGCCCAGTTGGAGGAGGCCTGTCTGGAGGCGGATGTTCCTTTCCTGAGCCTCCATCAGGCCATGGTCGCTGAACCGGATTGGTTGACCTGGTTGGAACCCGATGGAATCCATCTCAACAGCATTGGTCATCACTGGTTGCATCAGCGTCTGCAGACCTGGAAGCCCTTACTTCGTTGGGCTGGTCTGGAGCTTCAACATCAATGCACTCCCACCATCATGAGCTCATGATTCTTCATCAGGAAAATTCGAGCAGGGATCAGAACTTCGACCACCTGGAATGAGATCTGGCGGAAGTGAACCGGAACGATAGAGCTCACAAAGTTGGGCTGGAGGGCGACTTTCGTACCATTCCTCGATTGAATCCTGCGCATGGGTTGAAGTGGCCTGCATGATGGCCATACCTCCTAAAAGCAGGCTTGTTCTTGATAATTGACGTCGATTTGAATGATTCAATTTCATGGCAGCGTTACAGGATAACGATGCGTGCATGTTGAGGGCATGATTTTCATTGGATTGAAGAGTTTTGATTGTTTTAAGAATTAGAGGTGATTTGGTGATGTGAAAAGATTTGCTTGATTGATATTTTCGAGAAATACTCTCTTCTTGCGTTGTGATTTAGTCCAATATTTGATTTTCAAACAACATTTTCTTTTTTCTTGATTACAGGCAACTGTTTTCGCGCCAAGCCGTCGATGCCGAGCTCAGATTCACTCGAGTTTTCTCCCAAGGAAGCCTGTGTTCGTGATTGGCCTGGGCGAGTCAGGGTCAAGGTGCTGGCCATCTTCGAGAGATCGCTCAGCGTGGATCGCTAACCGTTCAGATCGAAGCGATCCAATTCCATCACCTTGGTCCATGCATGCACGAAATCGGCGATGAAGCGTGGTGCTCCGTCACTCTGGGCATACACCTCAACGATGGCTCGGAGCTGGCTGTTGGAGCCGAACACCAGATCAGCGCGACTGGCGATCCAGCGTTCGGGGCCGTTGTCTCCATTCCGGCCGATGTAGCTGTCCTGGGTCTCACTGGTGGGTGTCCACTGGGTCGTCATGTCCAGCAGATTCACGCAGAAGTCGTTGCTGAGCACGCCGACGCGGTCGGTGAAAACGCCCTGGCGATTGCTGCCGCTGTTGGCGCCAAGCACGCGCAGGCCCGCCAGCAGCACCGTCATCTCCGGTGCACTGAGGCTGAGCAGCTGCGCCTTGTCCAACAGCAGCTCTTCCGCCCGCATCGGTAGGCCGCTGCGCTGCCAGTTGCGGAAGCCATCCGCCAGAGGTTTGAGCGTGTTGAACGATGCGGTGTCGGTCTGCTCCGTGCCGGCATCGGTGCGTCCCGGCCGAAATGGAACCGTGACGCTGTGGCCGCCATCGGCAGCCGCTTTCTCCACCGCAGCGCAGCCCGCCAGCACAATCAGGTCGGCCATCGACACCTGCTTGCCGCCGGTGGCAGCCGCATTGAAGTGCTGCTGCACCCTTTCGATGGCCTGCAGAACCGACTGGAGTTGTTCGGGGTCGTTGACTTCCCAGCTTCTCTGCGGTTGCAGACGCACACGTCCGCCGTTCGCGCCCCCACGGCGATCCGAGCCACAGAAGGTGGAGGCCGAAGCCCATGCCGTGGACACGAGCGCAGACACCCCCAACCCGGTGGCCAGGAGCTGTTTCTTCAGGTCGGCGATGTCGACGTCGTCGATCAAGGTGTGATTGATGGATGGGATGGGGTCCTGCCAGATCTGAACGTCTGCAGGAATCTCAGGACCCAGGTACAAAGCGCGGGGACCAAGGTCTCGGTGCGTGAGCTTGAACCAGGCTCGGGCAAAGGCCTCGGCAAAGGCATCCTGGTCTTGATGAAACCGACGGGCCACCGGTTCCATGATCGTGTCGTGCTTGAGCGACAGGTCTGCGGTGGTCATGATCGGCGCTGATGACTGGCCTGACACGTGGGCGTCAGGAATCATGTGCTCGGGCTTCACGTCCTTGGCGACCCACTGC
>WTGE01000336.1 GCA_011525445.1 Synechococcus sp. CO36386bin_37 | reverse complement strand
TCGTGGTATTGTGCGAAGCCCAAATGACTTTGGGCAGCTTGGTATCCCTCCTACGCATCCGGAATTGCTGGACTGGCTTGCTCTTCGATTTATTGAATCCGGTTAGTCTTTCAAGCAAATGCATCGACTGATCATGTCCAGGCGCGCATACCAAATGTCATCTGAGATTCACGAAACGGCTGCGAAAGTCGATCCTAATAACGATTTGTTTTGGAAATTTGACGCACGCCGATTGAGCGCAGAGGAAATCAGGGATTCCATTTTGCTGACCAATGGCTCCCTGAATGAGAATGTCTACGGTCCCAGTTTTTATCCACAGTTGAGCCGAGAAGTTTTAGCCGGTCAGTCTCGCCCGGGAAGTGGCTGGGGACAGTCGAATGAAGCGGATCAGAATCGTCGCAGTGTTTACATCCACGTCAAGCGATCGCTTCTGACGCCGTTGTTGACGGCATTTGATTTTCCTGACTCCGATCTGCCCTGTGAAGATCGCTTTATGACTCTACAACCAGCTCAGTCGCTTGCTTTGCTCAACAGTGAGTTCGTTCATCAGCAAGCAAAGCGACTTGCCAAGTCCATCGAAATGAACGAGTTGGATGATGCTGGGGTTGTTAAAGAAACCATCTCTTCGGTGCTCTCACGAGATGCATCCGAAGATGAAATCAAGCTTGGACAGCAGTTGATTCGTTCCTTACAAACGGAACATTCAATCAGTCGAGAGCGAGCGATCGAGCTGTTCTGCTTATCCGTGTTGAATTGGAATGAGTTTTTATTCTTGGACTGATCGCACCGAGCGATGGAACAGGAGTTAAGCGTCGAGTTACTTATTTGACAAAAAAATAGATCAATCACTCCGGCCTGACGGCAATTCAAAAATGAATTGTTGGAAACCGTATTTAGAAGAGACAGAGTTAAAGATGAGTCGCAAACGATCCGATTTCTGTGGACGAACAAGACGAGAATTCATTTGGCAGACTGGTGGTGGCTTTGGTGCCGCTGCACTCAGTTCGATGCTTGGGCAAGATGGGTTTTTTCAGGAATCTGCTGCTTCAGATTCTATCAGCGTTAATCCACTTGCGGCCAAGCCTCCTCACTTTGCTCCCAAGGCCAAGTCGGTCATTTTTCTATTCATGTACGGCGGTCCGAGTCATATTGATACGTTTGACTACAAGCCCACCATGAATGGGATGGACGGTAAGACGGTCGAGGTGAAAACGTTCGGCCGCGGTGGACACCGCAAGGGTGGTCGTATCGTTGAACCGAGGTGGAAATTTCAGCAGCATGGTGAGTGTGGCAAGTGGGTCAGTTCTTTGTTCCCTAACGTTGCCAAGCATGTTGATGACATTGCATTTCTGAATTCCATGACAGCAGATTCGCCGATCCACGGCTCGGCGATGTTGATGATGAACAGTGGCAAGGTGTTATCGGGTAGCCCCGCTTTGGGTTCCTGGGTCAATTATGGCCTTGGTAGCGAGAATGAGAACCTGCCTGGCTTTGTTGTGATGCTTGATCCTGCTGGCGGTCCAATCAGCGGAGCGAAGAACTGGAGCAGTGGCTATATGCCAGCTACCTATCAGGGAACGGTATTCCGCAGCAACGGCGCACCGATTCTCAATCTGGCTCCACCTGAGGGTATTAGTCTAGACATGCAGCGACAGTTGATTGACTCCATTCAACAGGCAAATAAGACACATTTAAGCACTCGGGTCGGCAATGATGATCTGTCATCAAGGATTGCCAGCTACGAGCTTGCATACAAGATGCAATCAACTGCCCCTGAAGCAGTTGACTTATCGACTGAGGATGAAAAAACAAAAACCCTCTACGGGATTGATCGTGATGAAACGCGAGACTTTGGTACACGATGTTTGTTAGCCAGACGCCTTGTCCAACGCGGGGTTCGTTTTATCCAGCTATACAGTGGTGGCTCCCACAATGACTCTAACTGGGATGCTCATGGTGATTTGGAGCTCAATCACAACCGTCATGCGGGTCGCACTGATCAACCAATTGCTGCTTTGTTAACTGACCTTAAGCAACGGGGGATGCTGGATGAAACTCTTGTCGTTTGGGGAGGTGAGTTCGGCCGACAGCCCACCGCTGAATATGCAAAAGGCTCTGGCAGGGACCATAATTCATATGGATTTACCATGTGGATGGCGGGCGGCGGAATCAAGGGTGGGATCAGCTTTGGTACCACAGACGAACTTGGATCGCAGGCCGTAGAAAACCCATTACATGTGAAGCACCTGCACGCTACGGTTCTTCATCAACTCGGGATGGATCCGAATCAACTTTCATACTTTTTCGGTGGGCTTAATCAAAAGCTTGTTGGTGTGGAGGAAGTAGAGCCGATCCACCAAATTATTGCTTAACGCTCGGCGTTCTAGAGTGAAGTTGTTTGGCTCATCGCGAGTAGCCAACTCACAATAACGATCCCCACCGTTATCAAGCCACCATTTCTCTGCCAAAACGGATTTTGGTGATAGGCATCGTGTGGTATCGATAGAATCAGGAGACCGAGCATGATCCCTGAGAGGAATCCAGTGAGGTGTGATAGAACGTCGGTTTGTGGTCCACCAGTGCCAGTCCACGCCATTAGGACAGTGGCTGAGATCATCGGTAACCACCGACGCAGACGGCTTTCCGCCGCGGAGAACTGATGAATGGTGGCTTCTGCTGCTAAGATTCCCAATGCTGCAAATACAGCCGTTGACGCACCAAGTGAGTAGGATTCAGCTGAACGGATCAGTCCGCTTAGACAGTTTCCAAAACCACCAGCGATGACGATGGTAAGCCAGGC
>WTGE01000267.1:1483-2809 GCA_011525445.1 Synechococcus sp. CO36386bin_37 | reverse complement strand
GTAGCTCAACGGCCCCCCAACCAGCCGCGAGATCAGACTGGTGAAGACGTTTCACGGCTTGCAGGTGCTGTTTCAAGGGCTCGACCAGGCGGGTCGGCAGCACGGTGCGGCGGTCCTTGTCTCCCTTGCCTGAACGCACCGTGATGCAGCGTTGCTGCAGATCCACATCCTTGATTCGCAACCGCAGTGCTTCCATGAGCCGTAAGCCACTGCCATACAACATTTGGGATACGAGGGCCTCCGTTCCTTTGAGATGGCTCAGAACAGCGCGCACCTCCCCCACTGTGAGTACCACGGGGAGGCGTTGGCGCCTTCGGGCTCGGATCACGCCCTCCAGCCGTCCCACATCACTGTTCAGAACCTGACGGTAGAGAAACAGCAGAGCGGCAAGGGCCTGGTTCTGGGTGGAGGCGCTCACATTCTCCTTCGTTGCCAGATGGCTCAGGAATGCATTGATCTCCGCCTCCCCCATCTGGCGAGGATGGCGCATTCCATGAAATCGCAGAAAGCGACGCAGCCACTGCACATAGGTGGAAATTGTTCGCCGGGCGTAGTGGCGTACCTGTAGTTCCTCCCGGTAGCGCTGGATCAGTCCTGGCGCGCTTGCTGTGCTCTGCATCGATACTGCGCTTGGACTCCTTCTCAGAGTTCCCCGCTGCGGCCATCAACGTCGCAACCTCCGCGCCAACGAGCCACTGTTTCAAGGGCAACGGCGGCAGCCGTTGCAGGTCAGGATTGAGACTGCTGGGGCATTGATTGGCTTGCTAAAGACTGAGACCTCCCTTTCCGCGAACCACGAAGACAAACTGCAAACCAGGTTTTGGATCGTTTTGATGGCATGGTTTCTGGTGACTCCATATCCAAAATGAGCCATGATTCCCAGATCCGACCATCAACTGTTCAACGGAATTGAAAGGAATTAGGAAGGCAATAAGCTCTTATTAGGTTCCATCACTGATATGAGCGTTCATTGTGACGTCTACACCATCAACAACAATCAACAAGGAGAGAGTCACAATTGAGTCGGTCCGATTTGGACGGCTCGTGATGCCGCATCATCGATTGTTGCTTGTGCATTCCGTTGAGCGATCCCAGAGATTGGGAGTCACGTTGTTTGAATATCCGGAAACAAATCGTTTCTTGAGCCCTGTCTCTGTTTCATCGATGTTGCGTGGTACTGCACCGATATTGGCTCCGTAGCCATGGATGCTGACCGACGTGCGATCGGATAAGGCGTTCGCTACCTTATGGATATCTCCTACCCGTGGTGAGATCAGGTCAACGGCACCGGAGCACAATTGATGGGTGCGACTCGGGCATAGGCGA
>WTGE01000267.1:0-1383 GCA_011525445.1 Synechococcus sp. CO36386bin_37 | reverse complement strand
TGGTCATGAACAGGGGTTGTTTGACCTGGCCCCCACACAAAGCTCACGACACAGAAACGTTCCATCGGATCGCAATACAACAAGTACTGCTGATACCGATCTGGATTGGGTCGAGCAAAACGATCTGGAAGCCAATCATCATGGCTGACTAAGTCTGAGAGAAGTTGTTTTCCATCCGCAAAGATTCTGTTCTCATCGTGACCAATCCGCTCGATCAGCAAGGTGAAGTTCTGAATAAAGTGTCGTAACCTGGCAATCGTCTTCATTGATGATCCTGAGCCGCAGAACAGGTTTGCCAGTCAGCCTGCATGCATATGTGAAACATCATTTTTTGAATGATTTTCTTCTGAAAGATCATTATAAATCACAGGCATTTTCCCTTTCCATTCACCCCATAGATCAAGATCGGTTGCCAGGTTCGCCATGAAATTGGCAACATTAATCCGGCTGGTCGATCCTGCGTCAAAGATCGCGTTGTGTGTGGGTGAGGCGTGAATGGAATAGTCAGTTACGTTCGCGTGATTCGTAAGGCCATCAGGCCTCACTGCGGCCCATTCAATTGATGGGTGATTCTGTCCAATTTCCGTTCTCAGAAAATCTGCAGCTTGTTCATTATCAGCATGGGGCGGAAGTAAAACCCTCAAAATCGAAACAACAATTCTCTGTGATAACGGTGGGATTTCGGGATAGTCACGGTTGCTGTTGCCCGTTGTATTCATTAAAACGATTTTCACTGTCTTGTTGGATTGCAATGATTCAATGATCCGGGATAGTTTGCGAATGCTATCTGTCACAAGCCTTCGGGGTTGTCCAAACACGCCTTTCCATGTCAGGTTATGGCCAAGGCAGGAAAACACACAATCGCACTGATCAACAAGTGGGATGAGTTCAGCTTCAGATATCTCACTGATGTTGCCCGAAACTTCATGATAGTTCGAAGAAGATCCGAATTTGTTCTTCTGAGAACTGGACGATCGGACGATGGCAATGACATCAATTCCACGATTCAGTAATTCAGCAACAAGCAATTGGCCCGTTGCTCCGCTCGCTCCAACAACCAGTGCTTTATTCATTTTGATGTCTCTGGATGGATCACTAGGGAATGGCTAAACATAGATTTTCCTCAGTTGGCCTTCGCTCAGTTTGCTTTGAAGGTACGGCTAATGCATCAATCTGTTTCACCCTAGCCATGGTGTAAAGCTTCATCACCAACTGTTCAGGTGAGCTCAGGATATGAACACGGCTCCGTTGGTCCCATCGTGACTCAGCATGAACGTTCAACTGCCGATGTAAGCCTGAATACTGCAACGTAATACGAGATCTGAAGGAGGGATTGGATCTCCTCCATCCCGAATGTTATTGGAATGATGAGGCTATCACCTT
>WTGE01000029.1 GCA_011525445.1 Synechococcus sp. CO36386bin_37 | reverse complement strand
GTTCCGATGCAAAAGAGGTCACGCGCACTGACGATGGAAGCCGGTTGCTGCATGCGTCCTGCGAGCTCGCGGGCCAGAACATAAGCCAGGCCAACGCCTGCCAATCCGCGATAGGGCGAGTGCTCAGGGGTGGTGGCTGGATGGATCAAGGCCAGAGCAATCGGCTTGACATCAGGGAGCGTGTGGTGATCGGTCAACACCACCTCCATCCCCAACTCGTCTGCGCGATTCAACGCTTCCTGGGCCGCAACTCCGTTGTCGACCGTGACGATCAAGCGGATTCCGTCCTCAAAGAGGTCGTTCACCATGGAACAGTTCAAGCCGTAGCCATCCGTCATCCGGCTTGGAATGGCTGCCCTTGGAACGGCACCCAAACTGCTCAGGGTTCGAAGCAGCAAGGCCGTGCTGGTCATCCCATCGGCGTCGTAGTCACCACAGATCGCGAGCTGCTCTCCCTGTGCACAGGCTTGATGCAATCGGCGCACAGCCTTGTTCAGCTCAGGAAAATGATCTTCAGCGTTCGGTAAGGGTGGGTCCTTCAGCAGTGCCTCCACCTGACTGGCTTCCGTCAGGCCGCGACGGAACAACAGGGCGCGTAGGGGGAGAGGGAGAGGAACCGCGTCCAAGGGGGTGGGGTCAATGCCCCGAGGGAGTTGCCATTGCTGAACGGTGGCGACTGAGGGCAATGGGCACGGCTGGATCAACCTGCATTGTGCTTTGTTCTTCAGGTTGTTGCCTGAATTGCATGAGTGCCATGGCTTCCTTGAGGACCGTGTTTTGGGATGTGGATGGCACCTTGGCAGACACTGAAATGGAGGGTCATCGACCGGCCTTTAACCGTGCTTTTGTCGAACAGGGTCTGGATTGGCACTGGGATATTGAGCTGTATCAGGACTTATTGCGTATTCCTGGTGGCAGCCGGCGCATGAAAACCTATGCCCAGCAAATGGGTGAGCGGTTGAGCGATGAACAATTCGCCCTACTGCGTAACGCCAAACAGCGTCATTATCTCAAGGAAGTGCGTTCCGGTCGGGTTTCCCTTCGCCCTGGAGTGTCCAGGTTGCTCAAGGAGCTTCAGAGTCATGCCATTGCGCAGTGGATTGTCACGAGCAGCGGTCGTCCTTCCGTCTCTGCTTTGCTGGAGACGTTGTTTCCGGATGGAGACCACCCATTTGCTGGAGTCATCAGTGCTGACGATGTGATGAAGCACAAGCCCCATCCGGAGCCCTATCGCTTCGCGCTGCACTGCAGCAGAACCGATCCTGATGCGGCTCTGGTGTTCGAGGATTCAACACCAGGTTTCCAATCGGCTCAAAGCGCTGGCTTGCGTTGTGTGTTGATGCCCTCTCCGTGGGATCAGGAGATTCATCGTCATTTCCCTCAGGCCGCTGCAGTGCTGAATCATCTGGGCCAGGCTGAGCTTCCCTGCAGCATCACGAGCGGCCCCCCTTGTGTGGATGGGCTGATCACGCTGGAGTACCTGCAGATGCTTCTCGTCTTACCCCATTGATGACGACCCACCTCACCCGCTATGAACAGTTTCAGCGAAGGGTTGGATTTCAACTCACCAGGTCCCTCAAAGGGTCTTGGCGTCGACGCAGTCTGGGTTTTTTGTCCCTGTTGCTGGGCTTAATCCTGGGCAGCAATTTCACCATGTATTGGTTTGAAGAGATCGGTCAACGTCCCGTCGTTGTGTTGGCGATGGTGGTTTTGATTGAGCTGATGATTCGAGCTCGAACGTTTGTCAGGAAAGAACCATGGCCCCTGGGATGGTTAGCCCTCGACAACATCCGGATTGGATGTGTTTTCTCAGTCGTTTTTGAGGCCTACAAACTTGGCTCTTGATGCACTTCAAATCATTCCGAATGGGTTGGCTGAGCTTCTCAGGGATCTGGGATGGAAGGATCTGGACAGTTGGTGGAGTTCCTGGCAGAAGCGCGGCGGCCTGCAACTAGCCCGATCCGCCTGGCCAGCAGGGATACAGGATGAATGGCTGCTGGGTATCGCTTTCCCTTTGCTGTCACAGGTTGAGGATCTGCTGAACAAGAGTGGACGCAATCTGCTGGGTCTCAGCGCACTACCGGGGTGCGGCAAAACAACTCTGTGTGATTGGTTGGTTCAAGCCAGTGCAGACCTGGGGTGGTCAATCGCCTTTCTGTCGATCGATGATTTTTACTGGCCAGGTGAGGAGCTCGACCGAAGCATGCTCGGTAATCCCTGGGGAGTGCCCAGGGCACTGCCTGGCAGCCATGATCTGACCTTGATGGCGGCCACCCTGGACCAGTGGCGTGAGACTGGGGAGTTACACGCCCCTCGCTTCGACAAATCTCTCCGTCAGGGACGGGGAGACCGCAGCGGCTGGGTTCGTTCCACTCCGGATCTGGTCATTTTTGAAGGGTGGTTCGTTGGAGTCCACAACTTCGCCACTGAACTCTCTTGCGAAACAGCCTCTTCCCATGCCATGTGTCCGGAGGAATTGGCTTATCGCCAAAACCTCGTGGAGCTGTTGCCTGATTACGCGCCCATCTGGGCTCGGATTGATCGGCTCTGGCATCTCAGAGCACCCAGTGGCGCCTCCAGTCGGCTCTGGAAGCGCCAACAGGTTGCAACCCAGGAACATTCAACGGGAGTTCATATCCCCGAATCTGACGTTCAAAATTTTGTGCGCATGATTGAAACAGCTCTTCCTTCCTCATGGATGAGGAATCTGCACCAATCCAATGTTGTGATCGATCTCACAAATCAACGCGTTGTTCGTGAGATCACCTTGAAGTGAATTCAGCTTTCACTCTCATCTGCATCGGGCATCGGA
>WTGE01000086.1 GCA_011525445.1 Synechococcus sp. CO36386bin_37 | reverse complement strand
GTCAAGATCTACTGCAAGGACTCGCGCATCAAGATTTAGGTGATCAGCTCTTACTCCCCTCTTTGATGCTTCGTCAGGGTGAACTTGTCTTTTTGGATGACATGACACTGGAACACCTGCAGTCCCGTCTCTCCGTTCCGATCCGAATCGTGCATGGAGCAGCTGAAATCGTGGCCTCAGCTCTCGGCTCCATGGGGAAAAGCACCTAATATCCGCGAAATTCGATTATTACCGTGCTTCGGACAGCCGCTCGTCTTTTCTTGATCGCAGGCTGTCTGCCTGTAATCGCTGCTTCGGCTGTGCTTGGTCAAGAGGCTGAAGCAGAGATGTCTTCCTCGGATTCGCTGCTGATGGATCAGTCGACGCTCCCGAATGCAATTGAGTTGAAGGGATCACGTCCCAAGGCTGACCCATCCGTCCTGCCACCGGCTGCAACAACACTCCCTGACGATCTCGAAGACCTGAAGTCTCCTGACAGCCTGGCACTTCCCGATCTTCCTTCTCAAGTCACGACACGGCAACTTCGACCCCTCACTCTCAGCGAAGTGGAGCGATTGGTCGAAGTGAATAGTCCATTACTCAAGGCTGCTGCTAGCGAGGTCGAGCAAGCGAAGTCAGCAGTTCGCGCCGCGATTTCAGCTTGGTACCCCACTGTGAATCTCCGGGCCAATGGATTGCCGCAGTACCTGGATGGTGAGCAGTACCGAAATCCGGATTTCCTCGCTGGTGCCATCAATCCTCTCACCGGACAACAGCTGCGATCGCCCGACACTTACACCAGGACTTGGACCGCTAATTTTCGAACTGAGGTGCAATGGAATCTGATTGATCCCCAGCGTGTCCCTCAAATTGCAGCGGCTCGCGATGCGTTCGAACGGACCAGTGATGCCTATCTCATCGCCTTAAGAGAACAAAGGCTTAAAGCTGCAACCCTCTATTTCCAGTTGCAACGCCAGGATGAACAGGTGCGGATTGGTCAACAGGGGGTGAGAGCCTCTCTCGTCAGTCTTCGTGATGCGCGGGCTCGCTACCAAGCGGGAGTCGCCACAAAGCTCGAAGTGCTCGAAGCCCAAACCCAGTTGTCGCGCGATCGGCAGACCTTAACCAATGGTCTCAGCAGGCAAGCCACAGCTCGACGCGACCTGGCTGCACTGCTTGATCTTCCTCAGGACATCACGCCGACAGCCGCATCGCCTTCTCGTGTGTCTGGAGTTTGGCAACCTTCACTTCAGGAGAGCATTATTGCGGCCTACGCGTTCCGGGAAGAACTTGACCAGGTCATTCTTGATATTTCAATCAGCAACAGTAATGCGAACGCTGCTCTTGCTGCCGTTCAGCCATTGTTGAGCATCTATAACAATTTCACTACAGGACGAACCCAGGGCCAAGTCAGGCAATCCGGTTCCGTTGATATGGCTGATTACAACTGGTCAGTGGAAAACGCTGTTGGTCTAAATGCAACTTGGAAGATATTTGATGGTGGCCGCGCCCGAGCTGAATATCGCAAAAACAAACAGAGGGCTGAACAGAACAGATTTAATTTCGCTACCAAGCGTGATCAGATTCGCTTAGACGTTGAAACGAGTTTTTTCAAGCTTCGAGAAGCGACTCAAAACATTCACACCACTTCCGATGAAGTGCTTACGTCTGCAGAATCCTTACGTCTCGCACGTCTTCGTTTTCAAGCTGGTGTGTCAACACAAAGGGAAGTGGTGGATACTCAACGTGATCTCACCAGAGCGGAGATTAGATACGCTGATGCCGTTGTGGGATACAACATCAGTCTTGCTGAGCTCCGCAGGCGCACGGGTCTAGACCAAATTGCTGCATGCCCGCCACTTAATCTGCCGGCCAGCAAGGTCACTAACACTGATCTCGAAATTCCGATCGAACCTGAACCCAATCGTCCCGCCTGCGAAGCTCCTATGCCAGTCTTCGAAAACTAAGCAGGGTGCCTGATTCGCTCACTCCCCAACAACTTGATCAGGTCCACCATTTGCTTGACCGAGTTGCCGAGCGTCAACGCAGTGACTTCGGTCAAGTCGTTTATGACATCAAACCAGATGGAAGTCTGATCACAGCTTGCGATCGCTGGAGTGATTCGGCATTGGTCGAGGGCTTGGCTCACATCGCTCCTGGAGAGGGAGTGCTGAGCGAAGAGGGAACTCACCATTGCCCTTCAACAGCTGCTTACTGGGTGGTGGATCCGCTGGATGGCACGACCAATTTCGCAGCGGGGATTCCTTACTGGGCTATCTCGATTGCAAGATTTGTGAATGGCAAGCCCTCAGAAGCGTTTCTCGATGTTCCGTCTTTGCGTCAGAGAATTGTTGCCATCCGAGGACGAGGAGCTTGGCGTAATCAACAACCTTTGAGTTCTGAAGGCCGTCTGGCCGTTGGTAGTGCATGTGTTTCCCTTTGTAGTCGTTCCATTCGTGTGCTGCAGAAGAGGCCAGAGCAGCCTTTCCCTGGAAAAATCCGTTTATTGGGGGTTGCAAGTCTCAATCTCGTGAGTGTGGCCATGGGGCAAACCGCTGGCGCTCTGGAGGCGACGCCCAAGATTTGGGATTTGGCTGCTGCTTGGCTTGTGTTGACTGAATTGGCCTGTCCACTGCTCTGGTTAGACCGTCATCCAGCACATTTGGCCCCTGGCTGTGATCTTGCGGAGATAGGTTTTCCTGTTGTTGCTGCTGGTTCTCAGACACTCTTGGATCGTCTGGCCCCCTGGGGAGAACTGCTTCTGCGCAGGTAAGGGTTACCTCTGAGCATGAGAGGGGGAGCTAAACGGGAGTCGATGGGTTATGATTTTGGAC